>NZ_JBEXTZ010000050.1:0-58817 GCF_040614195.1 Amycolatopsis sp. NPDC006125 | reverse complement strand
TCGAGGAACCACTGCCGGTGGGTCAGGACGGCGCGGTGGACCGGGTGGTCGGGCGCGGGGTACTCGGCGGCGGCGTTGAGGAAGGCGCACCCGCGAAACCCATCCGAACGGATGCTGTCGGCGATGGTCCCGGCGACCGCGCGCACGGTGTCGGCGGGGGAGTGCCCGGCCTGGCGCACCGATTCGATCTGGGCGCGGATCAGCTCGTCCGCGGCGGTGAGGTAGGCGACGACCAGATCGTCCTTGCTGGGGAAGTGCCGGTACAGCGTCGCGCGGGTCACCTTGGCCTCGGCGACGATCCGGTCGATGCCGACCGAGTGCAGCCCCTCCGCGTAGAAGAGCCGGCTGGCCGTCCCGAGCAGCCGGGAACGTGCTTCCGACACCCTGTCACCTGCCTTCCGATCACCCCGAGTGTACGGGGAGAACGTTCGGTCTCGCCAGGTGCCCACATTCCGGCCGCGCGGTGTGGAGGGATCATCGTGGCCACAACCGCGGCGAGCGGGATGGCCCGTGCTCTGCGAGCGCCTCCGGGATACCGGCGGCCCTGATCGTGTGGGGCGCTGGGCTATCGGGCTGTTCAACTGATCGTGCGCGGCCGGATGGACGGTCGACCTCCACCCGGCCGCGCGCGCCTCACGCTGCCGGGGTCGCGATCAGCCCGGCGAGCGGCGGCGTGGCGTGGCCTGCGGGCACGACCGCCGAGTACAGCGCCGTCCAGCAGGACGGGCAGCAGTACTGCCGGAAGACCACCGGAGCGTCCACGTAGTCCGCGGCGTTCGCGATGATCTGCGGCCCGGCGTCGGTGGCCGGCCCTTCGTAGACCGCGAGGGCGAGGTCGTCGCCCTCGCCGAGGATCTCCTGGCAGTGGCGGCACGCCACCGCGGCCCGCGCCCCGTCGGTCACCTCGACGAGGTTGTCGTCGAGGCGCTTCACCGAGGTCGCGCCGGTCTTGCGGCCGCTGGGCACGCGAAGGACCCGCGAGCGTTGCCGTCGCGCCGCCCGCAGGCGGTCGCGTTCAGCCGCGGTCGCCGCCTCGTCCACGGTGCCGTTCTCGACGACGACGCCGTAGACGGACCGGGCGGCGCCGGCGGTGATCTTCTGTTCCCGGAGATCGCGGGCGACCGCCTCGGGATCCCGGTTCAGCGGGTCGCCGTAGCCTCCGCCGCCCTGCCAGGTCATCACGAACACCTCACCCGGCGCGAGGTGGCTGGACGCGTAGTTCTGCGCCGGTTCGAGGTGCTCGCTGATCTCGGACAGCTCGCTGGGCATCCGCCCGGCGGCGAGGAGATCGGTGACGCGGCTGTGCCGGGCCAGCACGTCGAGCCCGGTGTTGCCGGGGTGCCCGCCGGCGAGACCGCCGTTCTGGGACACCGCCTTGCCGTTGGAGGCGAGGACGAGTCCCATGGGGATGCTGGTTCCGTGCGGGGTGATGGCGATCGACGCCCCGACCCCGCCGCGGTGCCGCCCCGGTCCGCCCGAGTCCGGGACCTCACGCCGCCACAGGGCCAGCACCGGGTAGAGGAACTCGGTCATCTCCACGTCGGGGATGCGGCCCATCGGGATGCAGAAGAGCCCGCCGGTGTCGATGCCGTCGGCGTGCGGCCGCGCGCCGTACCCGCCGGACATCGGCTCCATGATGATGTTGAGGAACGGCGCGGGTTGCTCGCCGCGCTCGTCGAGTCCCGCGATGACCGCGGTGTCCCAGGTGCCGCAACAGGTCGCCTGGACGTTCTTGCCGAGTTCGAGGTCGCGGTCGAGCATCTGCGCCAGGCATTCGGCGACGAGGTTGCCGGTGAGCCAGGCCGGGCCGATGGGGCCCCGTCCGACGGCGGCGGGGTAGGTCGCGTTGTTGAGCGTGCCTTCCTCGGTGATCAGGTCGAAGCAGCGCATGAGCCCGCCTGCCGACCACGGGATGTCGCCGGCCAGCACGGGGAGGAGGGCGAGCATGACGCCGCCGCGCATCCCGGCGTAGGTGCAGTTCACGACGCCCGACTGCGGGTCGGTGCCGGTGAAGTCGAACGTGAGGTGATCGCCGGTCTTGGTGGTGGTCACGGTGATCTTGTGCAGGCCGCGGTCGCCCTCGTGGGACTGGTCCTGGTAGCCCGTCGCGGTCCAGCTGCCGTCGGGCAGGGCGGCGAGCTTGCCGCGCAGCCGGGACTCGGCGTCGGCCATCATCCGCTTCATGACGGCCTTGACCGTGTCGGCGCCGTACTGCTCGATCAGCGCGTGCAGCCGTTCCCGGCCGACGTTGTTGGCGCCGACCTTGGCGCGCAGGTCGAGTGCGACGAGCATGGGCACCCGGGAGCGCCGGACCCACAGGTCGGCGACGTCGCGTTGCAACTGGAAGTCGCGCACCACCTTGACCGGCGGGGTGGGCAGGGATTCGGAGAACACGTCCTGCGCGGCGGGGGAGAAGGAGCCGAGCCCGACGCCGCCCAGGTCCGGTTCGTGGCAGATCGCGCTGGTCCAGGCGAACAGCTTGCCGTCGTGGAAAACGGGCTGGTACACCATCACGTCGTTCTGGTGCAGCCCGCCGCCGACCCACGGGTCGTTGGTGAGGAACATGTCGCCCTCGGCGATGCCGGGGTTGGTGGCGCGGTTGCGCAGCGTCCAGTAGATGGCCAGGTCGACCGCGCCGACGAGCATCGTGTTGTACAGGCCGACCTGGACTTCCTGGCCGAGTTCGTCGGAGATGGCGAAGTCGAAGTCGTTGGCGTCGGTCACGATCGGCGAGCCGGACATGCGCTTGAGCGCCTCGCCCATCTCGTCGGTGACCGACCAGAGCCGGTGGCGCACGACCTCGTAGGTGAGCGGGTCGAGCGCGTCGATCTGCTCCTGGGTGACGGTGTGCGTGGGCAGGGTGGTGGGCAGCGACCGCTGCAGTTCGGCGGGGTCGGCCGGGCGGCTCGCGAAGACCTCGGAACCGGGGATGGGCATGCTCATGAGGCGCTCCTGGCGGAGGTGCGGCGGATGATCAGGTTGCCGAGCGAGTCCACCGTGCCGGTGGTGCCGTCCGGCACGACGACGGTGGTGGTCGGGACCTCGACGATGGCGGGGCCGGCGAGCTGGTGCCCGGCACGCAGTTCGCGGTAGTCGTAGACGGGCGTGTCCACGTAGCCGGTGGCGGCGTCAAGGCAGACCGGGCGGTGCCCCACCCGCGCCCCGGCCGGGTCCGGTGAGGCGGCGGCGGGGATCGCGGGCAGCTCCGGCGAGAACGGCAGCACGCCGATTCCCCGGACCCGGAAGGTGATGGCCTGGATGCCGGCCTCCCGGAACCCGGCGTCCTTGCCGTAGAGCGCGGCGTAGCGCTCCTCGAACGCCGCCGCGGCTTCCTCGATCGCGGCCATGTCCAGCGGTCCGGCCGCGACCGGGGTGGTGACCTCCGCGAGCTGCATGGAGTAGCGCATGTCGATCTCGCGGTGGACCTCGACGGTGTCGAACCGCACCCCCTGGCGGTCCAGCCCTTCGCGAACCTGCTTTTCCAGGTCCCGGAAGTTCTGTTCGGCCCGCTCCGGGTCGAACGGCACGACGGCGGGATCGGACAGCTCGGCGGCGAGCGCGATGTCCGAGGACGCGAGGCCGTAGGCGGAGAACGCGGAGGCGACCGGGCCCAGCGGGACCACCACTTCGTCGACCCCGACCTCGGCGGCGTAGCCGGCGCAGTGCGCGGGACCGGCGCCGCCGAAGGCGTACAGCACGAACTCGCGCGGGTCGTGACCGGCCTCGACGACGGTCTTGCGCAGCAGGTCGCCGGTCTGGGCGTTCTGCACGGTGTAGATCGCGGCCGCGGCCTCCTCGACCGAGAGCCCGAGCGGTTTGGCGATCTGGGTGTCGATGGCCTGCCTGGCCAGCTCGAGCGAGAGGGGTTTGCGCCCGCCGAGCAGGCCGCGCTCGGGCAGGATGCCCAGCACCAGGTTCGCGTCGGTGTTGGTCGGTTCGGTGCCGCCGTTGCCGTAGCAGGCCGGGCCGGGCACGGCTTGCGCGCTGCGCGGCCCGATGCGGAGGTTGCCGCCGGCGTCGAGCCAGGCGATCGCGCCACCACCGGAACCGATCGCGTCCACCCGCAGCGTGGGCACGTTGATCGGGTGGTGGTTGATCACGGTCGTGGTGTCGCGCACCGGTTCGCCGTCCACGACCAGCCCGGCGAGGAAGGTCGTGCCCCCGACGTCGGTGGAGATGATGTTGCGGTGCCCGAGCTGGCGCCCGAGCGCCACCGAGCCGACGACACCGCCGGTCAGCACGGAGCCGACGGTGCTGATCGCGGTGGCCGGGGCCTCCTTGGCCGCGACCGCGCCGCCGTTGCTCTGCATCACCAGGAGCGGGCCGGCGAGGTCGTTCGCGCGAAGGGTGTCCTCCAGCGTGGTGAGGTAGTCCCGCAGCCCGGGGCCGATCTGGGTGCTCATGATCGTGGTGGCGTTGCGGGCGAACTCCCGGATGCGGGGGCTGACTTCGCTCGACAACGCGACGAAGACGCCGGGGTCCTCCTCGGCGACCAGTTCCCGCAGCCGCCGTTCGTGGACCGGGTTGCGGAACGACCACAACAGCGACACGGCGATCGCCCGCACGCCGTCGGCGAGCAGCGCGCGGATCGCGGAGCGGGCCTCGTCCTCGTCGAGGCCGACCACGACGTTGCCGTCGCGGTCGATGCGCTCGGTCACCTCGAGCGCGAGGCGTTTCGGCAGCAGCGTGTGGTCCTTCGCCTGTCCCAGCACGTTCTGCAGTTCGTGCGGGGACCGGCCGAGGTAGCGGCCCTCGACGTTCATGATGAAGATCGAGTCCCGGTGCCCCTTGGTGGTGAGGAAGCCGACCGGTGGCACGTTCCCCATGACCAGCGCGTTCAGCGACGACGTGGTGCCGTGCGCGATGTGGTGGGTGTCGGCGAGCATCTCCTTCAGCGGCTTGCCCAGCTGCTCGGCGAGCAGCTCCAGCACATCGAGAACACCCCGGGAGTAGTCCGGCGGGGTGGACGGCGACTTGGCCGCGAGGACTGTGCCCGCGTCGTCGTCGAGAACGGCGTCGGTGAACGTACCGCCCACGTCCACGCCGATGACATACGCCATGACTCACGCTCCTTTGCGTGGATTGAGACCGCGGGGGCACCGACGAGGTGGGCACGCCCAGGCTCCACGAGTGGTTACGGCAACGTAGACTATTAAACGCCTGTGTTTGAAGTCAAGCTCGCCGTCGCTTGACTTGTCGTCGTGTACGTCGAATACTCTACGCCTAAGTCAACGAGCGGAAGTGCCGTCACAACCTGGAGGTCGGGATGCAAGTACGCCGCGCCGCGGTGCTCGGCGGGGGCCCGGGCGGTCTCTACGCCGCGCGTCTGCTGAAGCTGGCCCAGCCCTCGTGCGAGGTGGTCGTGCACGAGCAGGGCGAGCCCGACAAGACGTTCGGCTTCGGGGTGGGACTGGCGGCCGGCACCCAACGCAGGCTCGAGGCGGCCGACGCGGACACCCTGCGCGACATCCTGGCCGCCGGCCACCGGCACGACATGACGATGACCGTCCGGGACCGGAGCGCGCGGGTGCGCAACGACCGGCTGATCGGTATCGCCCGCACCGAACTGCTCGCCGTGCTCCGGCGGCACGCCGAGAAGGCGGGGGTGCGCATCGAATACGGCGCCCGGCGCGCGGCCGACGAGCTCGACGCGGACATCGTCGTCGCCGCCGACGGGGTCAGCAGCGCCACCCGGAGCACCGGCGGTTTCGGCGAGGACATCGAGGTCGGCCGCGGGCTCTACCTGTGGTGCGGCGCGGAGTTCGCGCTGCCGGACGCGATGTTCGCCCCGGTGGGCACGGAGCACGGCGTGTTCGTGACCCACGCCTATCCCTACTCGAGCGGCCACAGCACGTTCCTGATCGAAACCGACGAGGAGACGTGGCGGCGCGCCGGGTTCGACCGGTCCACGGACGCGACACCGCCCGACGCGTCGGACACCACCTCGTTGCGGTACCTGGAGCAGGTGTTCGCCACGCAGCTGCGCGGGCACTCGCTGATCGGCAACCGGACCCGCTGGACGCGGTTCCGCACCGTGCGGTGCAAGCGATGGTCGTCGGGGCGGGTCGTGTTGCTCGGGGACGCCGCGCACACCGCCCACTTCTCCATCGGCTCGGGCACCAAGCTCGCGATGGAGGACGCGATCGGACTGGTCGAAGCGCTGGCCGGCGAACCCGATGCGGCGGCGGCGTTCGCGCGCTACGAGGCGTCCCGCCGCCCGGACGTGGAGCGGATGCAGGAGCTGGCCCGGCGGAGCCAGCTGTGGTGGGAGTCGTTCCCGTCGCGGCTGCACATCCCGGTCGAGCGGCTGATGGTCGCCTACATGACCAGAGCGGGCAACGTCCCGCTCGACCGCTTCGCCGCCACCAGCCCGGAGGTCGTCGCCGCCGCGGCCGAGCAGTACGCGAACTCGGCACCCCCGGCCCGGGACCTCGTCGACTGGGTGCTGGACCAGCCCCTGCGGCACGGGGAGGCCGAGTTCCCGCGACGCGTTCTCCCGGCCGTTCCCGAGGGCCTGGCGCTCACGACGTTCGCCGACGCGGTCGCCGATCCCTGGGACGACGCCGGAGATGCCGTCGTCGCGCGGGCGCGTCAAGCTCGACGGGACGGGGCCGACGGTTTCCGGTTCGCCGGCCCCGCCGACCGGCTCGCCGTGCTGACCCGGCTCGATCTGGCCGAACGGGTCCGCACTGAAGCGGGCGGGCTGGTGGTCGTGGACGGTCCGCCGAGCTCGCGCGGCGACCTCGCGGCCGGCCTGATCAGCGGGCGGTGCGACCTGATCTCGTTCACCGAGGAGGCGGCATGAGGACAAGCCGGTGGGGCGAGCGGCTCGTCACCTACCCCGGGGACGTGGTGCGCCGGTACCGGGAGGCGGGCCTGTGGGGCACGGCCACGATCGCGGACGAGCTGCACGCGGTCGCGGTGGCCCATCCGGAGCGCGACGCGGTCGTCGCGCTCGACGGGCGGGTGACCTTCCGGGAACTGGACGAGCGCACCGACCTCCTCGCGGCGGGCCTGGCCGGGCTGGGCCTGGCGCCCGGTGATCCGGTGCTGTTCCAGGTCTCGAACCGGCTCGGGGCGATCCTCGCCTGGTACGGGGTGCTCAAGGCCGGGCTGGTTCCGGTGTGCACCCTGGCCGCGCACCGCGGCCACGAGATCGGCGAGATCAGCAGGCGGGTCGGCGCCGTCGCCCACCTGGTGGAGGCGGACAACCGCGGGTTCGACCTGGTCGGCTTCGCCGTCGAGCAGCAGCGCGACCACCCCACACTGCGTCACGTGCTGGTGCTGGGCGATTCCGCCGGCGCCGCGGGCGTCGCGATCGAGTCGCTCGGCGCCGGCGTCGATCCGCGGGCCGCCCGCGCGACGGTGGAGCAGATTCAGCGCGGCATCGATCCCGACGACGTCGCGGTCTTCCAGCTCTCCGGCGGCACCACCGGGGTGCCGAAGGTGATCCCGCGGCTGCACGCCGAATACTGGTACAACGCCCTGGCCTACGCGCGTTCCTGGGGCTGGAGCCCGGACACCCGGGTGGCCCACCTGATCCCCATCATCCACAACGCCGGCATCGTGTGCGCGGTCCACGGCCCGCACAGCGTCGGCGCGTGCCTGGTTCTCGGCACCGCCGACCCGGAGGTCTCGTTCCCGCTGATGGCGCAGGAGCGGGTCACGCACGTCCTGCTCGGGCACGGGCACTTCAAGGCGGCGGGCCTGCCCGGCTTCGCGGCGGCGACGAAATCGGTGACCCAGGTGGTGTTGTCCGGCACGAAGGTGCCGCCCGCGCTCTTCGACGGACTGGAACGCCGCGGCCTGTGGTCGGGGCAGCTGTTCGGCATGGGCGAAGGACTCTTCATCACCACGCGCCCGGGCGCTCCGCGCGAAGCCCGCGCGGAGACCGTCGGCACCCCACTGTCCCCAATGGACGAAGTCCGGATCCTCGAACCCGGCACCGAGACCGAAGTCCCGGACGGGGAGATCGGCGAACTCTGCTGCCGCGGCCCCTACACCCTCCGCGGCTACTTCGACGCACCCCGGCACAACGCGACGGCGTTCACCTCCGATGGCTTCTACCGCACCGGGGACCTCGCCGTGATCCGGGAGATCGACGGGGAGCGGTACCTCACGATCGAAGGCCGGATCAAGGATCTGATCAACCGGGGCGGCGAGAAGATCAACGCCGAGGAGGTGGAGTCGTTGCTGCTCCGCCACCCCCGGATCACCGCCGCGGCCGTGGTCGCCATGCCGGACCCGCGCCTGGGCGAGCGCACGTGCGCCTACCTCGTCGTGCCGGGCGAGCCGCTCACCCTGCGCGACGTCCAGGACCACTTCGCCGCCCTGCAGGTCGCGAAGTTCAAGTGGCCCGAACGCATCGAGCTGATCGCCGAAATCCCCCGCACCCTGGTCGGGAAGATGGACAAGAAACGCCTGCACGCCGACATCGCCCGCAAGGTCGCCGCCGAACGCGCCGAGACCGGGCGGCCGCGCAGCACCGCCCCCGCAACCACCTCAGGAGGAAATCCGTGACCACCCACCGCATCGGGCTCGTCGTGCCCAGCTCCAACGTCACCGTGGAGACGGAGGTTCCCGCACTGCTCGGTCGTCACCCCGGCGCGCGGTTCTCCTTCCACTCCAGCCGGATGCGGATGCACAAGGTGTCCCCGGAGGAGCTGCGGGCGATGAACGCGCAACGCGAACGGTGCGTCGACGAACTGTCCGACGCGGGCGTGGACGCGGTGCTCTACGCCTGCCTCGTCGCGCTCATGGCGCAAGGGCACGGCGAGCACCGGCGCACCGAGGCCGCGGTGACCGAACAGTTCGCGAACGCCGGCCACCGGCCGGTGGTGCTGTCCAGCGCCGGCGCGCTCGTCGAAGGGCTCGCCGCCCTCGGCGCCCGCCGCATCGCCCTGGTCACCCCGTACCTGCGCCCGCTGGCCGAGCAGGTCGTGTCCTACCTGGAATCCGAGGGCCTCGAAGTGCTCGACTGGGCCGCGCTCGAAGTGGGGGACAACGCCGAGGTCGGCTGCATCCCGGGCGAGCGGGTGATGGCGGCCGCGCGCGGCCTGGACCTGTCCGGCGCCGACGCGCTCGTCATCTCCGCCTGCGTGCAGATGCCGTCGCTGGACCTGATCGGCCCCGCCGAGGCGGAGTTCGGGATCCCCGTCCTCTCCGCGGCCACGGCCGGTGCGTTCACCCTGTTGCGCCACCTCGGTTTGCCGACCGCGCTGCCCGGCGCGGGCCGCCTTCTGGCGGCGGAGCAGGCGGCGGCGCGATGAACCCGGCGCCCGGCCCGGCTCCCCTACAATGGCCGCCATGACCAGTGGTTCGCGGCGAACGCCCGCGCGGCGGAAGGCCGAGTCGTCATCCTCGCGGGCCCGGCGCGACGGCGCGGCGGACAGCGGCAAGCCGGCACGCGCCAGCACCGCCCGCCGCGAGCTCGTCGAGAACGAGATGTACGAACAGGCCACCCGGCTCTTCGCCGAGCGCGGGTTCGCCGGAACGAGCCTGCAGGACATCGCGGACGCGATCGGCATCACCCGTCCGGCCCTCTACTACTACGTCAAGAGCAAGGACGAACTGCTCGCCAAGCTGGTCACGGAAGTCACCGACGGCCCGATGAACGAGCTCAAGGAACTGGTCGCGCACACCGACCTCGACCCGGCAGGCCAGCTCCGCGCCCTGGTCGAGATCATCGTGCGCCGCCGTGCGACGCAGCCGGCGCGGTTCCGGCTGCTCATCCGCTCGGAGGCCGAGCTCCCGGACGAACTGACCGCGGCCTACGACGACAGCCGCCGCGCCGTGCTGAAGACGATCGCCGAGGTCGTCGAGGACGGGATCCGGGCGGGACAGTTCCGGCCGGTCGACGCCCGCGTCGCCGCGCTGGGCGTGCTGGGCATGTGCAACTGGGTGGCCTGGTGGTTCCACCCCGACGGCCGCGACGACGTCGAGACCGTGACCGAGCAGCTCGCCGAGATGGCGCTCGCCGCGCTGCGGCGCCCCGACCACCACACCCTCGACGGCGAGGGGCCCGAGGCCGCGCTGAAGATGCTCCGTCAGGACCTCGACCACCTGGAACGCCTCCTCAAGGGCTGACTCCCGCGCGCGGCCGTCGCCGCTGTGACGGGTGCGCTCCGTCTTGCAATGCCGTTGGCCGGCCGGACGCTGCTCCGGCCGGCTTCGTCATGTCCGCGACCACCTCTGTTCTTCGCATCAGTCAAACTGTTGACTCATCCGTCAACGGAGGCGTAACGTCGGTGCGGTAAGGCGCATTCCACTCAGGCAGGAGGCTGGCCATGACGGAGCTGGACCACCGCGTGCGGGGGGTCGACCACGTCGCGTTCCCGACGTTCGACCCGGCCGCGACGGTGCGGTTCTACCGGGACGTCCTGGGCTTCCCGGTCGTGCATTCCATCTGCGCGGCGGGCTGGGGCCCGGAGGACCACCCGGACTTCATCCACTTCTTCTTCGACATCGGCAACGACGACCGCATCGCGTTCTTCTACTACTTCGGCACCGGCCGCGAGATCGGCGGCGAGCCGGGCGCGAAGGGCGACGTCTACGCCCGGTTCGGCGCCGACGTGCCGGAGTTCTTCGTCCGGTCCCGCCACCTGGCGATCCACGTCGACGACGAGGAGGACCTGCTGGAGTACCGGCGGCGCCTGGACGCCAGCGACTGGCCGGTGGAGATGCAGATCCAGCACGAGACGATCGAGTCGATCTACACCCACGACCCGAACGGCTACATGTTCGAGATCACCCGCGCCATGCGGCCGGTGACGCCGCAGGAGGACCTGGACGCGAACCTCACCATCGACGCGTTGATCGACGTGGTGAGCGAGCCCGAGCCGACCTTCGGCAAGCTGCTGGCGCGCAAGGCGGAACTCATCGTCGAGCGGGCCGCGGACTGGGAACTCGCGCAGGAGAGCGGCCGATGACGACGCTCTACATCCTCGACGTCCCGGAGAACACGCCGGTGGCGAAGGTCGCCGCCGAGGACCCGGCGGTGACCGTCGGCCGGATCGGGCCCTACTTCGAGATCAGCGCGGCGGGCGCGATCGTGGTCGACCGCCGGGCCACCGGCTGCCGCCACGCGGTCTGGTACTCCGCCGTCGGCGGGGTCGCCCGCGACAGCCGCATCACCCAGCACGACAAGGACGCGCTGCGGGTGGAGCCGGCGTGACGGAAAGCGCTTCGCGGCTCGGCGCCGGCCGCTACCTGGCCGCGGGGGAGCGGCCGGCCTCGGCCGTCACCACCGTGCACGAGCTGACCACCAGCGACGGCGCCACCGTGCGCGGCGTGCTGACCACGGTGCCCGGCGCCCGCACCGTCGTGTGCCTCATGCACCCACGCCAGGACGTCACCCACCACCCGCTCGTCCCGTTGCTGCTGGGCGCCGGGGCCGCGGTGTGGACCCAGCACACCCGCTCGGTCAACAACGACCTGACCCTGGTGCACGAGCAGGCGCTGCTGGACGTCGCCGCGGGGCTGGTCTTCCTGCGGGAGCGGGAATTCGACTCGATCGTCCTACTGGGACACTCCGGCGGTGGCACGCTCTACGCGTTCTACCTCGAGCAGGCCGCACTCGCACCGGGCGCGCGCATCGCGACCACCCCCGGTGGCCGCCCCACCCGGCTCGCCGACGCGACCATGCCGCTCGCCGACGGCGTCGTCTTCCTCGCCCCGCACCCCGGGCAGGGCAGGCTCCTGCTGGCCTGCATCGACCCGTCGGTCGCCGACGAGTCCGACCCGCTGTCCGTCGTGCCCGAGCTCGACCCCTTCGACCCCGCCAACGGATTCGCCGAGCCGCCGGCCAGTTCGGCCTACGGGGAGGAGTTCCTCCAGCGGTACCGGGCGGCCCAGCGCGACCGCGTCGCACGCATCGACGCGGTCGCCCGCCACCACCTGGCCCGTGCCGCCGAGGCGCGTGCCGCGTTCAAGGCCGGTGGCCGCGCCGCGGACCGCCGCCGCTCGCTGGCGCCCCGGATCATCACCGTCTACCGCACCGACGCCGACCCGCGCACCGTCGACCTCTCCCTCGATCCGAGCGAGCGCCCGTACGGCTCGCTGTTCGGCAAACGGCCCGATCTCATCAACTACGGCCAGGCCGGCTTCGGCAGGCTCACGACTCCGGAAGCGTGGCTGTCGACGTGGTCCGGGATCAGCTCCAACGCCGACTTCGTCCGGTGCGCGCCCGGCGTGACCGTCCCGACCCTGTTCATCGAGCTCACCGGCGACCAGGCCGCGTTCCCGGCCGATTCGCGCCGGATGATCGGAGCGCTCGGGGCGGCGGACCTGAGCACCGCTGTGGTGCGTGGCCTGCACTTCGGCGGCCCGATCGCCGAGGGCGAACCCACGGGCAACGAGCTGGCCGCCGCGGAGATCGCGAGCTGGCTGGGCAAGCGTTTCGAGCTCGCCCGGCGCTGACCCCGGTACGGCGACGCGCGGCAGCCTCGCGGCGAGACCGCCGCGGGGCTGCCTTCTATTGCTGATCGACCGCGGCCGGACCGCTGCTCGCGGCGTGGTCGGCGAGACGCCGGCGAGCGAGAGTGCCGATCCGGCTGGACCCGTAGCGTCCGCACCGTGGCCGAGCTGGGTGAACCCGCCTGGCTTCGGTCGGCTCCAGGCAGCGCGCTCAGGCGAACAGGCGCGGGAGCAGGGCGCGGGTCGGCGGGACGCCCGGCGGGCGAGAGTGCCGATCCGGTCAGACCCGCGGCCCACACCGTGACCGGGCTCGTGAACCCGCCCGGCCCGGCAGCCCCGGGCAGCGCGCCCGCTTCGACCCAGCGCGTGCGCTGGCCGAGGTGGACGCCAAGCGGCGCATCCTCGACGAGCACGAGCACGCAGAGAGGCGGCTACGCCGAAGGGCTCACGTTCGCAGTCAACGCACTCATGGCGATCCACGCCGATCACCCGGGCTACCCGCGAGGAGTGGCGCCCATGTGACACCCGAGCAGGTCAAGGAGTTGATCGCCGCGGCGAGCGTGAAGGACGGCGCGTTCGTCACTGGCGCCGTTCTCATCGTCCGCTCCAAGAACATGGACACCGGCGATTCCAGCATCCACATCGCCTCGACCGAGGACACCGACCACTTCACTAAGCTGGGCCTCCTGCAGGCCACCAGCGACATCGTCCGCCACGCCCCCTTCATCCGACAGGATGAGCGCGGTGACTGACGAAGATCAGCGGGTGCGCGCAGCCGCCTTCTTGACCCGAGTGGTCGAGCCGGCGACTGCGCCCTTGGGTGCCTGCCGACCGATGAGTTGGCTGACCCGTTGTGCGGACACATCGAGCAGTTTCGCGATCTCGCGTCCTGACAGTCCACCGCTGCGGAGCTTGCGGGCGACGTCGCGCTGGCGGGTTGCAGCTTCACGCTGAAGCCGTTCCGCTTCCCTGACCTGCTCGCGGGCCTTCTTCACCTGTTCGGCCAGTGCCGCATCCAGCTGGGGGACGACGTGCACGTCGAAGGAGCTCTCGTCGTCGATGTCGAGGGCGAGAGCGATGTACTCGCGGGCTGTGGCATCAGCCGCCGACAAGGTGCTGGTCTGGGTGACTCCGACACCGTCGATGTGGAGTTCCCAGCCTCGCGCCCAGCGCTTGGCGGTGACGTTGTAGGTCTTCGTCACTGCAACCATCCCTTCGGCAGGCAGGTGAGTTTGGCGACGGCGTCTCGGATGACGCCTGGGGAGACGACCCGGTGGTTTGGGATGATGACCTGGTGCTGGCCGCACGGGCACACCCACTTCTCGTGGCTGCCCTTCGTGGTCTTGTGGATGCAGTCCTGGTCAAGCAGTGCCCGCTTGACGTCCCGGTATCGCATCTCCTTGACCATGACGATAGTCTAGCCCCCCTTGATTTGCAACATCAAGGGGGGCTAGATGTATGGTAATCAGTATCGACGCAGCGTTCCACGGTAACGGTCGACAACGACCGACCGCCAAGTCCGGCGACCGCCACGGGAAAGAAGGAGTGAGCGTAACCGAACCGAGCACGTATGTCCGCTCGCAGGCCTCGAACTACTCCCGGGCAAGTCGTTGTTATCCGCTTTCGATGGAGCGACGCCCGGCGATGCAGCAGCCGTGATCACGTACTGAGGCAAGACTGGCTACATCCTGAACGTCGGCAACGACAAGGTGGCAATGGTCGTCAACTTCGGCCGTGCCACGTGCGCCACTGCCATACCTGTCAACGACTACGCGGACGGCGAGCACCCCCCAGCTCGCGCCGGCCACAGTCGACCAGGAATTTGTCGCGAAGGCGCGGGCCGCGATGAGCGCTCCACCGGAGTGACACGCCCATGGTCCACGCCTGATTGCGCACCACCTGCGCGAACACCCATCCTGTGTACACAAAGCGGTACTCGCCGAGCATCCGATCTGCCCGCTGTGCGGCGCGACTGGTCCAAGCACGCAGACCACCGGCCCTTGGGCCGTCACGAGCTGGTGCTCCGCGGACTCGATCCGAACGCCCCGAAGCACGGTCGAGGCCTGTGCGCTCGATGCCACTCGATCGAAACCGCGCAGCACCAGCCCGGCGGGTGGCACGCTGCCGGGTAACCAAATGGGCATCTCATTGGTCGCCAACCAACCATAGGGGTGGGGGTGACCCCTCCATCAGCCCCCTGTCGGACGGCTCAGGCGAACAGGCGTGGCAGCAGGTCGCGGGCTCCCGCGCGGAGGTCGTCCAGCGCGGTCTCCGAACCGGCCAGGTGCCGCAGCAGCGCCTGCTGGAACAGCCCGTCGAACAGGGCGTAGGCCTGCGAGGGGGAGCAGGCCGGCTCCATCCCGCCCAGGTCGGCGTACGCGCACACGACCCGCCAGATCATGTTCTGCAGGCTGCCGTCGATCTCCGCGACGTCGTCCCGGAACGCCTCCTCGAACATCGATTGCGTGCGCAGGTCGTACCAGAGCCGGTGCATCAGCGGCGCCTCGGCGAGCGTCGCGGCCAGCCCGTCCCCGCAGGCGGCGGCCAGGCCGTCGAGGGTGGACGCCTCGGCCAGCAGGTTCTCGTAGCGCTGCACGCACGACGTCTTGTAGCGCCGCACGCAGTAGGTGATCAGCTCGATCTTGTCCGCGAAGTAGTAGTGCAGCAGCCCGTGCGAGAACTCGGTGTTGTCGGCGATCGTGCGCAGGCTCGTCCGCGCGTACCCGAAGTCCGCCAGGGTCGCCAGCGCCGCGTCCGCCAGTTCTCGCCGACGGTCCTCGAACTTGTCGACGCGGGGTCGCCGCCGCGCGGCTGCTGAGCTGCTCACGCCACGACGATACCCATCGAGCGTTTTCTTAACCAACCGTCCAAAGAAATCTTGACAACCGTCCAAAGATGAGAAACAGTCCTGGCAGGTCGCCGACGTGGTGGCCGTCACTCCCGATCCGGCCCTTCCCCGCGCCCCGCGACCGACGGAGACAACGGTGTCCCTGACCTTCTACCTGGACAAAGGCGCTTCCCTCGACCCGCACGCGCCCTGCCTGACGCTCGACGGGAAGTCCCTGACCTACGGCGAGGTCGCCGGCCTGTCGCACGCCGTCGCCAGGGCACTGCGCCGCTCGGGCGTCGCGCCGGGGGACAAGGTCGGCATCCTCTCGGCCAACGATCCGACCGCCTTCGGCTGCGTGTTCGGCATCGCCCGGGCCGGCGCGGTGTGGTGCCCGATCAACCCGCGCAACGCGGCGGCGGAGAACGCGGAGCTGCTCGACCTGTTCGACTGCTCGGCGCTGATCTACCAGCCGGCCTTCGACGACCTGGTCGCCGCGATCGCGCCCAGCCTGCCGAAGCTGACCACGCTCGTCCGGCTGGGCGACGGCGACGACCTCGCCGCGGGCTTCGACACCTGGCTCGACGCCGCTCGCGACGACCCGTCAGCCGAAGCGGCGCCGCCCGGGGACGTCGTGGCGCTGGTCGGCACCGGCGGCACCACCGGCCGCCCCAAAGGTGTGATGCTCACCGACCGCAACCTGGAGGCGATGTCGGCGATCACGCTGATGAGCTACCCGTTCGACGGCCGCCCGGTGTACCTGGCACTGGCGCCGCTGACCCACGCGGCCGGCGTCCTGTGCTTCCCGGTGCTCGCCCTCGGCGGCGAAGTCGTGATCATGGCCAAACCCGACGTCGGCCGGTTCCTCGACCTCATCGAGCGCCACCGCGTCACCCACACCTTCCTGCCGCCCACGCTGATCTACATGGTCCTCGGCCACCCGGCGCTCGACGGGACGGACCTGTCGTCGCTGCAGTGCTTCTGGTACGGCGCCGCGCCGATGTCCGCGGCCCGGCTCGCCGAAGCCCTCGACCGCATCGGGCCGATGGCGCAGCTGTTCGGCCAGTCCGAGGCCCCGATGATGATCTCGACGATGTCGCCCGCCGAGCACCGCAACCCCGACGGCACCATCAACACGGCCCGGCTGTCGTCGGCGGGCAAGCCGTCGCCGCTGGTCACCGTCGCGATCCTCGACCAGCACGGCGCGCCCGTGCCACGCGGCGAGCGGGGCGAGATCTGCGTCCGCGGGTCACTGGTGATGGCCGGCTACTACCGCAACCCGGACGCGACCGCGGAGGTCTCCGCCCACGGCTGGCACCACACCGGCGACATCGGCTACCTCGACGCGGACGGCTACCTGCACATCGTCGACCGCGCGAAGGACATGGTCATCACCGGCGGCTTCAACGTCTACTCCGCCGAGGTCGAGCAGGCGCTGATGGCCCACGACGCCGTGCGCGACTGCGCCGTGGTCGGCCTGCCCGACGAGAAGTGGGGCGAACGGGTCACCGCGGTGGTCCAGCTCCAGCCCGGCGCCGAGATCGACCTCGACGAGCTGACCGCGTTCGTCAAAGCCCGCATCGGCGGTGTCAAGGCGCCCAAGCAGATCGAGATCTGGCCCGATCTGCCCCGCTCGACCGTCGGCAAGGTCCTCAAGACCGAGATCCGTTCCCGGCTCAGCAGCCGCTGAGGCGCCACCCGTTCACGCCGCTGCAAGGAGGCCGCATCGTGAAGCTCGCCCTGTACCTGCCCAACTTCCGCGAAAAGGTGACCGTTCAGGAACTCGAGGACCTCACCGCCCTCGCCGAGGACCTCGACTTCGACTCCGTCTGGACGCTGGACCGGATCGTGGTGCCCGAGTCGTCGGACCGGCAGGAGATGCAGTACGCCTTCGGCATGATCGAGGGCTTTCCCAAGGGGCTGCCGGTGTCCTCGCGGGGGCAGTGGTTCCAGGGCATGCCGCTGATCCCGTGGCTCGCCGCGAAAACGTCCAAGGTCCGCATCGGCATGAGCGTCATCGACACGCCCTACCGCGCGCCGGGTGTGCTCGCCGCCGAGCTGGGCACCATCGACCACCTGTCGGGCGGCAGGCTCAACGTCGCGCTCGGCGCGGGCTGGATGCCCGAGGAGTTCGCCGCCTCCAGTGCCTCGCACATCTTCCCCAAGCGCAACAAGCACGTGCGCGAAACGATCGAGGTGATCCAGGGCATCTGGAACAACGAGGTCTTCGAGTACCACGGCGAGTTCGCCGACTTCGAACCGTGCGGGTTCGGGGCGAAGCCGCTGCAGCAGCCGCACCCGCCGATCTACTTCAGCGGACTGAAGGACCCCAAGCGCGCGGCGAGCCGGGTCGCCAAGTACGGCCTCGACGGCTGGATCGGCATCCAGGACTCGCCCGAGGACATCCAGCGGTGGCGCGGCGAGATTCAGCGCGAACTGGACGAGCTCGACACCGCCCGCTCGATCGACGACCTCGAGATCAGCAGCATGATCTGGTTCGTCATCACCGACCAGGACATGGACCAGACCCCGATGGGCAAGGGCACCAACCTCCTGGCAGGCTCCGCCGCGCAGATCACCGACATGCTCAAGCGCTACCGGGAAGCCGGCCTGACGATGCCGATGCTGTGGCCGCCGTTCGCGGACGTGCCGGTCGCCAAGACGCTGGACGACCTCAAGCGCCTCAAGGAGGAGATCATGCCGAAGGTCGAGGCCATGTAGCGACCGCGAACGTCCGAGAAACCCATCCCACAACGAAGTGAGAGGAACACACATGTCCGAACTGGACGGTAAGCGGGTCTTCGTCACCGGATCCGGTGCCGGGATCGGCAAGGCGATCGCGAAGCTGTTCACCGATCGCGGCGCGCGCGTCGTGGTCAGCGACATCGACGCCGACGCGGCCAAGCGGGCCGCCGACGAGATCGGCGCGGCGGGCGTCGCGAACTGCGACGTCACCGACGAAGCCCAGGTCCAGGCCGCGGTCCAGCAGGCGGTCGACCTCCTCGGCGGTCTCGACGTCCTGGTGAACAACGCCGGGATCGAGATCTCCTCGCCGCTGCTGCAGCAGTCGACGGAGAGCTTCGACAAGATCTACGCGGTCAACGTGCGCGGGCCGTTCGTCGCGATGAAGGCGGCGACCCCGCACCTGGTGGCGTCGAAGGGGAACGTCGTCAACATCGCCTCCATCGCCGGCATCGGCGGCAGCCCGCTGCTCGGCTCCTACTGCGCCACGAAAGCGGCGCTGATCCAGCTCACCCGGGTCGCGGCGGTGGAGATGCGGCCGACGGGCGTGCGGGTCAACGCGGTCTGCCCGGGCTTCGCCGACACCGCGATGGTGGAACGGCTGGTGCCGGACTTCGAGGCGGCGACGCAGATCCCCTTCGGCGACCTCGTGGCGATGAAGCAGGGCAGGCTCGGCACGCCCGAGGACATCGCCGAGGTGGCCGCGTTCCTCGCCTCCGACCGGGCGACGTGGATCACCGGCAGCCACTACGTCCTCGACGGCGGGCTCACCGCTTCGCTCGTCTGAGGCGAACCGGCCGGCGGGCCCTCGGGGGGTTCGCCGGCCGGCTATTCGAAGCTCAGCCGGACCGGGGTGCCGTCGGGCACGTCGTGGAGCCGGCGGGCGATCGGTCCCCGGATGCGCATGCAGGTGACCGCGTCCTTGACGACCAGGTTGTCGTCGTCGTACCCGCCGCCGAGGACGAAGAACCTCAGCGGGATCAGCCGTTCGTCGTAGCCGAGGGGGCCGTGGACGCGCTGCCAGCGGGTGGCGAAGGCGCGCGCGGCGTGCGCGTCGGCGTCGGCGGCGAGCCACTCGGTCCAGCCGAGCAGGGTGTCGCTGACGAACTCGCGCTGCCCGGTTTCCGGGTCGAAGGTGACGACCCGGGTGTTGTCCTCGATCGCGAACTGCACCCCGAACAGGTCCTGGCCGAAGCACAGCAGGCCGTCGGCGAGGCCGGCGTAGGTGTCCTTCCAGGTGCCCGGTGCGTTCCAGCGGAGCAGCTCGGGGCCGAGACCCTCCGGGCCGACGCGGAAGACCTGGACACCGGCGTTGGCGAGTGTGCACCCGTTGACCTGGCTGAGCAGGTCGGCGAGTTCGCCAACCGGTCCGTGGGCGGCGCCGAGGTCGGCGCGTACCGGGGCGCCGAGGGGGTGGCGGCCTGCCCGGAGCAGGCCGGCGAAGGCGGGATCGGTGCGCATGTCAGTCGGTCTCCCTGATCACGAAGGTGTCGCCGGGGTCCAGGTTCCTCGTCTGGCCGCCCATGGTCGAGCCGGCGGACCGGTTGTCGCCGCCCGGGATGAGTTTGACGCTCGGGTCCCAGTCCTCGTGCCGCCTGCCGCCCTCGACGCTCATCGCGGGCGGGAACTCGTCCCGGTCGTAGCCGGGGAGCCCGACGTCGCGGCCGTAGGGGATACCGCGCATCGCCTCGTTCCGGCGCGCCTCCTTTTCGGCGGCGTTCTTGTCGACCGTGAGCACTTCCGGGGTGGGGCGGCCCATCTCGTAGGTGTTGCCGGACCAGATCTGGCCTCGCTGGGATTCCCGGATGTGCTGCAGGCTTTCCTTGTGCCGGTCCCGGTCCAGGTACACCTCGACCGGCGGGTTCTTGCCGTCCAGTGCGGAGGCGGTGTGGTGCAGCTCGTTGCGCACTTGCGAGCTCGCGTTCAGCACGGCGTCGCCCGCGTGGTTGCCCAGGAAGTCCACCGCTTCCGGGGTGAGCGCCTTGCCGGCTGCTTCCAGTTGGTCGTTGCCGGTCAGGTCGGCGAGCCACTCGGTGGCGGCGTCGACCGCGCGGGCCGCGGTCTCGACACCGTCTTCGGCGACATCGTCCAGCGTCCGCCCGGCCAGGCTGACGGCGTTGCCGATCGCGCGATACGTTTCTGCCTCCGGCACCTCGCCCTTGTTGCCGGTCGGACCTGACCCGCCGGGCGTCTTCGGTGTCTTGCCCGGATTCGCGGCGCCGGTGACCGTGAGTTCGTCGCCCATCGCCGTGATGTTCGCCGCCGCCGCGGCGTACCGGTCCCGGTTCTGCTCGGCGGTCGTGGCGACGAGGTTGCGGGTGACGAGTTCGCTTTCCTCCGGCGACAGCAGGGTTTTGCCGAGCTGGTCGTCGAGGTCGGCGCGGGCGGTGTTGGCCGCCGTGTCCCGCCGGGCGCCGGCGATCTCGTCGCCGCTGGCCGCGGCGAAGCGGGCGAGAGACTGCGCTTCCTCGCCAGCGGCCTGCGCGTCCGCGGCCGATGCCTCGGCCCGTTCGCGCGCCGCCCCGGCCGGCTCGTCACGCCAGGCCTGTTCGGTCTGGCGGGCGAACCGGTGCGCTTCGTCCCGCGCCGCCTGCGTGTCCTTGCCTGCGCGGTCCCACGCCTCGCCGGCCTCGTAGACCCCGTCCGGCGGGGCCGGGGTCGGCGCTTGTGACTCGACTTCGCGGGTGAAGTCGCTCTGCGCTGACTCTGTGTTCGTGTCGCGCTGGGTGCCTTCCCGATCCGCGGGCTGCCGGTTGTCCTCGCGGGACTCGTTCGAGGTGTCGCTGGTGGCCGGCGCTTCCGGTTGCGCCTGACCGGAAGGCTGTTCCCCGCCGGACTTCCCTTCGGCGGGTTTCTCACCGCCCGGCGTGTCTTGTGTGGACGGCGCCGGCTCCGACGACGGTTGCGGGGCGGCGCCGCCGGAGCTCGCCGGGGGAGTGCTGGTGCTCCCTGGTGCTTCGGCCATCCCCGACCCCCCTCGCTGCCGCCTGTTCGTGGCAAGCAGTCTCGGCGGGAATCGTGATTCCGGGGTGGTCGCTGACCTGTTCCGGCCACTCCGACACGCCCGGCCCTGCCGCCCCTCAGTTCGGCCGGGTGAGGTAAGCGCCTTGAGAGCGCACCGTGATCACGAACCCACGTCACGGAGGCTCTGGCCCTGGGGCGGCGCGCTGAACCGGCCGGACCGAGGCGCAACGGTCCTTGGCCGGTGAGCGCCCCCGTCCTGTCCTGTCGTACCGCGGCGCGCGCGACCGTCGGCGCGCTGTGCTCGTCAGGCAGGTGGTAGTTGCGCGTGGGGGGCGGCCTGGTCGAGGTCGGCGGAACGGAGGCGGAAGACTTGCAGGGTCAGCCCGAAGTACTTGCCGGTTTCGCCGACCCAGTGCATGCCGTTGCGGCGGACGGTGGCGGCGGCCCGGGTGTTGCCAGGGCGGACCACGGCGAACAGTTCGTCGACGTCGTGGCGGAAGGCCCAGCCGGCCAGTGCGTGGGTGGCTTCGGTGGCGTACCCGTGCCCCCACGCGTCGGGGTGGAGCTGCCAGCCGATCTCGAGGTCCTCGTTGCCGGGAGGCAGAGGCAGCAGGATCGCCCCGCCGATGATCTGGTTGTCGCTGCGACGCTGGATGGCCCAGCGCCCGGCCGGCAGGGCCGCCCGGGTGCTCTCGGCGATCCACTGCTGCAGCAGCAGGCGCATGGCCGCCAGATCGGGCACCTGGTCCATCGCCGGGCTGAGCCAGCGCGCAACCGCTGGGCTGCCGAACACGGCCACTGCCGCGGGTGCGTCCGAGACGTGCCAGCCCCGCAGGATCAGCCGCGGGGTGATGAGCGGCGGCCGGAGTTCGACCTGAGGAGGCTGGAGCTTGTCGCGGGTGGTCATCGGACCCGGCCGCCGTCGACTTCCCACCGTTCGGTGGCGCCATCGGAGAATTCCCCGCCGGCGGCACGACGTGGAGCGAGAAGCGTGTCGGGGCTGTCGGCGTTGTCTCGCCGCGCGGCCCGCATGAGAGTCTCGTGTGCGGTTGCCTCAGGCGCGTCGGGCGGCAGGATGAGCAGGGTCAGGCGCTGCCGGCCCTGACCGGCCACCGTGACGGTGCAGGGAGGTTGCGAACGGAACCCCTCCATCCGGACGGCACTGCCCTCGATCAGGAGACGACGGGGAACGGACGTCCACGTGGTCAGGTTGTAGGTGACGCGCTCAATGGTTCCCGGCCGGATCGCGAGGACCGCCAGTAGCGCCGGCAGTTCGGCGGCGAGGTCGCGGGACCGTGGCCACCAGGCGCCGTCGACGTAGCCGGCGACGGACCCCTTCGGCTTCAGGCGCAGACGCAGCGTGTGGTGCGACGGCTCGGCGGCCGCCGGGGGTGGGACGAGTGTGGTCGAGCTCGACATGACGCCGATGCTCCCGTCTCCGATCGTGACACGACCGGGAATTCCGCCGAGGACGACGCGGGCTTGGCCACCCGTGTACGAGATGCTCTCGGCAATTTCTATTTTACACCGATTCGGAATACCGCAGGCGAACACGTTTGCGCCCACCGCCACAGGCTATGCATCCGCAGAAGCCGAGCTCGCCGGGCGGGCCGGAATTCGCCGGTGACTTGAAGGAGCTCCTGAGATGACAACTCCAGCTACTCAGAACGCGTCCCCGAGCGGAGGCCAGGCCGGCGCGAGCCAGCTGGTCACCGAGCAAGGGACGACCACCATCGCCGACACGGTCGTGCAGAAGATCGCGGGGCTGGCGGCGAGTGAGATTTCGGGTGTGTACGCCCTCGGGGGTGGCGCCGCGCGGGCTTTCGGCGCCCTCCGCGAGCGAATTCCCGGAGCTTCGGCCAGTGCCGCGCAAGGCGTTTCGGTCGAGGTCGGGGAGCGGCAGACGGCCGTGGATCTCGAGCTGGTGGTGGAGTACGGCGTCTCGATCGTCGATCTCGCCCGCGCGGCCCGGCGCAACGTGATCGTCGCGATCGAGCGCATGACCGGGCTCGAGGTCGTCGAGGTCAACATCGCCGTGAACGATGTGCATCTCCCCGATGAGGAGACCGAGACCGAGGGCGGACAGTCCACCAGGTTGCAATGACCTCCGAGCTCGACGCCGACCTGATCGCTGCGGCGGTCCGGGCGGTGCCGGCCGTGGCCGACCTGGACAGTGGACGCTTCGGTGACATCGCGACCTACCTGCCCGGACGCCGGGTAACGGGGGTGCGAGTCCGTCCGGAGGAGATCACCATCGGCGTGGTCATCCGGTATCCGGCCATCGTCGGCGAGGTCGCCGCCGCTGTTCGTGCGGCGGTCGGAAAGGTCGACCGCCCGGTGCGGGTGGCGGTCATGGACATCGTGCTGCCGGTGACCGCACCGGCAGCGTTCGGCCGATTGGCAGTGAAGGAAGAACTCTCATGAACTTCACGGTTCTCGGGCTGTTGTCCGGCATCGTGCTGGGCCTCGCGGGCGCGTTCGGCGGTCTCAGCGCGTTCCTCATCGTGCTCGTCCTCGGCGCGCTGGGCCTGCTGGTCGGCCGGGTCGCCGACGGCAAGCTCGATCTGTCCCAGCTCACCGGCCGCGGCCGTCGTTGACCATGTCGGCGCTGGATTCGCGGGGGGCGACCGACCGCGACGAGCAGGAGATGAGCGAACGTGGCCGCACCGTCATCGCCGATCGCGTGGTCGAGCGGTTGGCCGCGTACGCGGTGACCGAGGTCGAAAGCGTCGGCGGTTCGGCTCGCCAGGTGCTCGGGGTGACCGTCGGCGCCGAGGACCAGGACCGTGCCGCCGGCGTGCAGGCCCGGGTGGACGGCGCTACCGCCGAACTGGACGTCCGTCTGTCGATCGCCTACCCGAAGCCGGTCGCGGCGACCTGCGAGCGGGTCCGGGCCCATCTGGTGCGGCGGGTCGGCGAGCTGACCGGGCTGGCCGTGTCGCGGGTCGACATCACCGTGACCGCCCTGCACGGACCGTCCGCCACAGGGAGGATCCGGTGATCCGCCGTCCCCGCCGCAGCCTGCCGGCAAGTCTGAGCGCCGTGGCACTTCTCGCGGCATCGGCGCTGGTCGCGACGTCGGCGATTCAGATGCTCGCCGGGCGGCAGCCGCTCATCAGCTACGACGCGGTAGCGGAAACGTTGCACACGACGCGGTGGGACAGCTGGGGGGCCCTGCTCGCCGGCGCGGTGGCCGCGGCCCTCGGGCTGGTGTTGCTGTTGGCGGCGGTCCTGCCGGGCTCGGCGACCGTCATTCCGCTCGACGACGACGGCAACGGGCTCGACGCCGGCGCCTCGCGCCGGGGGTTGCGCACCACACTGAGTGCGGCGGCCGCCGGGGTCGACGGCGTGAGCCGGGCCAGGCTCGCCGTTCGCCGCCGCCGCGTGACGGCGAACGTGCGCACCGACCGCGCGAGCGCCGAGGGCCTTGCCGACGCGGTGTACACGGCGCTCGAACGACGGATCGCGGAGATCTCACTGGCGGCGCCGCCGGCACTGCGGGTGCGGGTACGCAGCACGCGGAGCCAGAAATGAGCGCCCACAACCCGCCGGGGCGGCTCAACCGTGGCGTGCTCGCACTGCTCGGGCTGGTCTTGTTCGCGGCCGGCGGACTCACCCTGGCCACCCATTTCGGATGGCCGGGCTTGTTCGACCCGGCGAGTACGCTGGTCCCCGGCACGGGGCGGCCCCCTACCTGGGCGCTCTACCTCGTCGCCGCGGTCGCCGTCATCCTCGGGCTCCTGTGCCTCCGGTGGCTCGCGGCGCAACTGGTCCGCAAGCCACGCCGCGACATCTGGCGCCTGGAAAGCGACCCGGACCGGGGCCGCACCGAACTGGCCACGACCACCGCGGTCGAGCCCTTCGCCGACGAGATCGAAACGTACCCCGGGGTGCGGGCCGCCGACGCCTCCCTCACCGGGGCGCAGCACAACGCCACCCTCACGGTGGTGATCCACACCGAACAACAGGCGTCCCTCACCGCCATCCGGCACCGGGTGCGCACCGAGGCGCTGCCCAGGCTGCGTCAGGCGCTGGACCTGCAGGCCCTGCCCACCGCGGTCGAATTCCGCTTCACCGGCAAACCGACGTCGACGGTCCAGTGATCAGCCAGGGGAGCGGGCGATGTGCGCGAGGAGAACCGAGTGATGAGA
This sequence comes from Amycolatopsis sp. NPDC006125, assembly GCF_040614195.1. NCBI lineage: Bacteria > Bacillati > Actinomycetota > Actinomycetes > Pseudonocardiales > Pseudonocardiaceae > Amycolatopsis > Amycolatopsis sp. NPDC006125. The sequence goes on along the minus strand of NZ_JBEXTZ010000050.1, from coordinate 33,719 downwards.
GTGGGAATCCTGGACATCCTGGCTCCGCCGGCTCGGGGGCCGGCGGAGGTGGGCTATCGGCTGTTGATGACCAAGCAGTTCGCCGGCATCACCCCGCAGGCGATCTCGGTGTGGTGCCGTCGGCAGGGGCACGAGACGTTCTACGCCACCTACTACGGTCTGGGCGACCCGCACCGGCTGCTGCCCAGGGACCTGGACGTGGTGTTCATCGCCTGCTACACGCAGGTCAGCCACCTCGCCTACGCGCTGGCCAAGCTGTATCGGCGGGCCGGTGTGCGCACGGTGATCGGCGGCCCGCACGCCAAGGCGTTCCCGGTCGACTGCCTGCGCTTCTTCGACCTGGTCGTCGGTGAATGCGACGCCGAACTGATCTCCGGCATCCTCGCCGGCCAGTACGATCCGGGCAGTGTGATCTCGGCGGCCCGCCCGTTCGACGACGTGCCGACCGTGGCCGAGCGGATGCCGGAGATCCGTGCGTCGGCGTTCTTCTGGGGCCGCAAACCGTTGCTGCTGTCCGCCGTGCCCATGCTGGCCAGCATGGGCTGTCCCTATCACTGCGATTTCTGCATCGACTGGAACACCCGCTACCGGCTGCTGCCGCCCGAGCGGATGGCCGAAGACCTGCGGTATCTGGCCCGGCACCTGCCTGGCACCCTGATCGTGTTCCACGACCCGAACTTCGCGGTGACCTTCGACAGGGTCCTGGACGTGCTGCAGGCTCAGCCGCCGGGCGAGCGGCCGCCCTACATCATCGAGAGCTCGCTGACCGTGCTGCGCGGGAACCGGCCCAGGCGGCTCAAGGACACCAACTGCGTCATGGTCGCGCCGGGCGTGGAGTCCTGGACCGACTATTCGAACAAAGCCGGTGTGGGCCGCGAGGGTGGCGTGGCCAAGGTCGACCACGTGGCGGACCACTTCACCCGGCTCGCGGAGAACGTGCCCTACCTGCAGGCGAACTTCATGTTCGGGCTCGACACCGACCAGGGCGACGAACCGGTCGAGCTGACCGAACGATTCATGGACCGCACCCCGTTCGTCTGGCCCACGATCAACATCCCGATGCCTTTCGGCGGCACCCCGTTGCACGACCAGCTCACCGCCGATGGACGCATCCTCACCACGATGCCGTTCAGCTTCTACTACGCGCCGTACCTGGTCACCACCCTGCGTCACTACGATCCGATCACCTACTACACCAAGCTCACCGAGCTGTACGCCCACGCCGCATCGCCCGCCATGCTGCGCCGCCGACTGCGCTCGACGTCCCACCGCCTCATCCGCTACGTCCACCGTGCGCGTACCGCGGCCTTCCGCGGCGACATCGCCAGCTTCCGCCGGATCCTGGGCATGCTGCGCGACGATCCGCGGTTCCTGGCCTTCCACGAAGGACGCACCACGAGACTGCCGGACTACTACCGTCACTTGGGCGACCGCATGCTCGGCCGGTACGCCGAACTGCTGTCGCCCGCCGATCGGGTACCCGACCTCACGCAGACGCTCGTGCCCGGCAACGGGTGACACAGCCAGGCCGCCACTGGGCGCGTAGGATGAACACATCCGGCCACGACGACACCGCATTCTGTAGTGCCAGCCCGCACCGGGACTACAGATGAGGCACGTCATGTCGAACCTCTTGGACCGCGCTCGGCGCGCCCGCGCTCGCTACGGTACCGACGACACATCGGTTTCTCAGCCGGAGAAGCAGCACGACGCGGCACCACCCGCCCCGGTTGTCGCCGGCCCGGCGGCACCGCAGGCCGCCGCCGGTGAACCCGCACCGACGCCCGCGTCCCGGCCCCGGAAGACCCGCGTGGCGCGGACCAGGATCAGCGGCACCTGGGTCGCGGTGATCATCGCCGTGCTCGTCCTGGTCTTCCTGCTGATCTTCATCCTGCAGAACCCCACCCGGACCGAGCTGACGTTCCTCGGTGCTACCGGGACCCTGCCGGCCGGCGTGGCCATGCTTCTCGCCGCCGTCGGCGGAGCCCTGCTGATCGCCCTGATCGGCTCCGCGCGCATCCTCCAGCTCCGGCACACGGCACGCCGACGCCACCACTGACCGCAACCGCCGGGAAGGCGGGGCGTGAGTCAGCAGCCGTCGCGCCTCGGTGCAGCGCCCGCGGCCGCCGACCCGGTCAGGAATCGGATGCCGTTGTAGCTCACCCGGCCTGCCGCGCACCCGAGGGTTCCACCACCCGGGCGGGTGCGCCGGCCAGTCGCTGCGACAGCGACCTCGACGTGGCCGTCAGCAGGCGCGCCAGCTCCCTCGGCCGGGCGCCCGCCACCTGCACCACCACGCTGATCGCCGCGGCGACCCGGCCTGATGGGTCTCGCACGGGGGCGGCCACCACGAGGTCGTCCGGTGTGATCGTGCCCCGCGCGACCGCCACTCCGGACTGGCGGATGAACGCCAGCTGCCGCCGCAGCTCGGCGGGGTCCGTGATCGTGTAGCGGGTGAACCGCTCCAGCGGTGAGCGCAGCACCTCGGCCTGGAACGCCGGCTCCGCGTGCGCCAGCAGCACCAGCCCGGTGCCCGTCGCGTGCATCGGCCAGCGGTCGCCCACCCGGCTGTTCGTCGCGGCGGCCCTGGCGCGCAGCGTTTCCACGTACACGACCTCGCGGCCGTCCCGCACCGCCAGGTGCACGTTCCCGCGCGTCAGCGAGTGCAGATCGTCCAGGAACGGGAACGCCGCCTCCCGCAACTGCAGCCCGCGTGGCGCCAGCGCGGCCAGCTCCAGCAACCGCAACCCCACCGAGTACCGGCCCGCCGGGTCCCGCTCCAGGCCACCCCACGACACCAGCTCGCCCGCCAGCCGGTGCGCCGTCGGCAACGTCAGCCCGGCCCGGCGCGCGATGTCGCTCAGCGACAGCGACCGGTGCCGCGGCCCGAACGCCGACAGCACGGCCAGCACCCGGCCCGCCGCGGTGGTCATCGCACGCTCCCGACGGCCTCGGGCGCCGTCGCGCGCGACGGCGCGGGCAGCACCAGCACCGCCACCAGGCTCACCGCGCACAACAGTCCCAAGTAGACGGCGATCGGCGTCGACGAGTGGTAGGCGCCGTACAGCCCCGTCGCGGCCAGCGGCGTCACCGCGCCACCCACCAGGCCGCCCATCTGGTAGGCGATCGAGGCCCCGCTGAACCGCATCCGCACCGGGAAGATCTCGGTGAACAACGCGCCCTGCGCCCCGGCCATGATCGCCTGCACGATCCCGGCGACCATGAACGCCAGCAGCGCCGCGCCGACACTTCCGGTGTCCACGAGCAGGAACAGCGGCCACGCCCACACCACCGCGAAAGCGGCGCCGACCGCGTACACCGGCTTGCTGCCCCAGCGGTCCGCGCACCGCGCCGCCACGTAGATCCCCGCGATCCACAGCACCGTCGACGCCAGGATCAACGTGAGCAGCGTGCTGCGCCCGAACCCGGCGGCCTGCGTGCCGTAGCTGAGCATGTAGACCATCACCGTGTAGCCCACCGCGGGCGGCGCGATCGCGGCCAGGCTCGCCAGCAGCAGCGTGCCGGGACGTTCCCGCAGCAGCGTCGCCGCGGGCACCCGGCTGACCTGCCGCTTCTCGCGCACCCGCTGGAACTCCGGGCTCTCGGTCAGCGTGCGCCGCACCAGCATCCCGACCACCAGCAGCGCGACGCTCACCAGGAACGGGATCCGCCAGCCCCAGGTGGCGAACCCGTCGCCGGTGGTCTCCACGACCAGCAGGAACACCAGGTTCGAGGTCAGCACCCCGATCGGCACGCCGAACTGCGCGAAGCTGCCGTACACCGCGCGCTGCCGCGGCGTGGCGTGCTCGGTGGCGACCAGCACCGCGCCGCCCCACTCGCCGCCGACGCCGAACCCCTGCACCAGCCGCAGGAACACCAGCAGGATCGGCGCGGCCACCCCGATCGCGGCGTAGGTCGGCAGCAGGCCGATCAGGAACGTGGCCAGCCCGGCGAGCATCAGCGTCAGCACGAGCATCGACTTGCGGCCGATGCGGTCGCCGAAGTGCCCGATCACCGCGCCGCCGAGCGGGCGGGCGATGAAGCCGACCGCGAACGTGCCGAACGCCGCGAGCGTGCCGGCCACCGGGGAGAACGACGGGAAGAACAGCGATCCGAACACCAGCGCCGACGCGCTGCCGAAGACGTAGTAGTCGTACCACTCGATCGACGTCCCGACGCAGCTGGCCAGCAGGATCGAGGCCCTGCTGGGTGTCGAACCGGCCATGCGGCAGCCACCCACCTTCGACTCTGGAGGAAACGGGTGCCTCCAGTAAAGGAGCGCGGCAGCCGCACGTCGTCGGCCCCTTGCCGTGCGCCGCCCGCGACGGATGTCGCATCGACCCGGCTCTAGGCGTCCAGAGCGGCGCAGCCGCGCGGCGGGCCGTCAGCGTGCGCCGCCGCAGACGTGCGTCCGATCCGACAGCGCGGGCGGCTCTTGGCCAGGACCGCGCCGCCGTGCCGAGGGCGCCGCCGGACGCGGCGCGACCGTGGTGTGGTGGTGGGCCGCCTCAGGTTCCGTGGCCTGCACCGGCCCGCAGGCACCGCCGGCACATGCTCTAACCGTCCAGAGCGCGCAGCAGGATCCGCAGCAGGTCGTCGAGCGCGCCGAGTTGCGTCCCGTCGAGCGCGGACAGCAGCCGGGTCACGTTGGCGGTGTGCGCTGTCATCGCCTCGTCCACCGTGGCGAAGCCCTTGTCGGTCAGCCGGACGCGGAAGCTGCGCCGGTCCGCGGGATCGAGCGTGCGCTCGACGAGCCCCGCCGCCTCCAGCCGGTCCAGCCGGCTGGTCATGCCGGCCCGGGTCAGCATCAGCGTCGCGGAGAGCTGGGACGGCGTGAGCGTGTACGGATCGCCCGACCGGCGCAGCGTCGCGAGGACGTCGAACTCGCCCCGCTGCAGCCCGAACGTCGTGAACACCTTCTCCTGCGCCGGCGCGAGGAGGAGCCCCACCCGCCCCAGCCGGCCCGCGACGGCGATCGCGTCGAGGTCCAGGTCCGGTCGTTCCCGCTGCCACGCCTCGATCACGGCGTCGACTGCGTCGGGTTGCTGTGCCTTCGTGTCACTCACGCCTCCAGTCTATTCGACGAAAGATAGTTTGACGGCTTACTATCAGCTGTGTGACTATACGGACATGAGCACACCACCACTCGCCACCGGAGAGGTCCCGCCCCTCCTGGTGCCGCGCAACGAGGCGGAGGTCCTGGGAACGGGGCCGGACACGGTCGCCCTGCTCGCCGACGTGTCGTCGACCGGTGGCTTCCTGAGCGCCACCCGCACGACGCTGGGGGAGGGCCAGGACGGCGCCCCGCCGCACTACCACCGCACCTCCGCGGAGACGTTCTTCGTCCTCGGCGGGGTCCTGCAGGTGCTGGTCGGCGACGAGATCGTCACGGCGCGCGAAGGCGACCTGTTGTTCGTGCCGCCGGGCACCGTCCACGCCTTCGGCGCGGCGCCGGGGTCCGGCGCGGACCTGCTGATCGTGTTCACCCCCGGCGTGGAGCGGTTCGGGTACTTCCGGCTCCTCGATCAGATCCGCACCGGCGCCGCCGGACCGGAAACCGTCCTCGGCGCGCAAGAGCGCTACGACAACCACTTCGTCGACAGCACCACCTGGCGGAACGCCCGCCAGCCCGGCCGATAAGGAGACAAACCCATGCGCAAGATCATCACCTCCACCTACGCCACCCTCGACGGCTTCATCGACAACCCGCACGAGTGGTCGCTGCAGTACTCGAACGAGGAAGCGCAGGCCTACGCGTTCGCGATGACCACGGCCGCCGACGCGCTGCTGCTCGGACGCGTCACCTACGAAGGCATGGCGCAGGCGTGGCCCCAGATGGGCGGCAACCCTTACGCCGACCACGTCAACAGCATCACCAAGTACGTGGTGGCGTCCCAGCCGGTCGACACGTCCGCCTGGAACCCCACCGTCGTCATCCCCGGGGCCGATCTCGTCGCCCGGGTCGCGGAGCTGAAGGAGCAGGACGGCGCCGACATTCTGATCTGGGGCACCGGCCGCCTGACCGATACCCTCGCGGCGGCAGGCCTGCTCGACGAGTACCGGATCTGGGTGTGCCCGGTCGTCAAGGGCAAAGGCGAGCCGCTGTTCCGCGAGGAGAGCGCCATGACCCTCGACCTGCTCGACACGACGGTGTTCGGCACCGGCGCCGTCGTCCACACCTACCGGCCGGCCACGGCAAAGTCCTGACAACGACCACCACGGAGGAGAACGTCGTGCACAACGAAGTCACCGACTACATCGCCAAGACGCTGCCCTGGCAGGCGGAGGTCTGCACCAAGCTGCGCTCGATGGTCCACGCCACCATCCCGGACGCCGAAGAGGCGCTGCAGTACGGCAAACCGCACTTCCTGAAGAACGGCAAGCACGCCGCGGTGATCCACGTGGCCCGCGACAAGGTGTCGTTCATGGTGTTCGAGGCGGGGGACATCGAGCCCGTCAAGGGAGTCCTGAGAGCCCTGGGCAACGGCGACCGCAAGGCCGCCGACATCGCCGAGGGGCAGGACGTCGACTACGACCTGCTCGCCGATGTCCTCGCCAAGACCAGCAGCAAGCTCTGACCCTCCGCCGGGTGCTCCCGTCCGCGTCGGCGGGAGCACCCGGCGAACCCTTTCCGCGTCGCGAAAGACGCCTCGCTCCGCTCGCCGCGGGCCCGGCAGAGTCGGGTTCACCAACAGCGAGGAGAGCGGTTATGACGACTGTTCTGCCGGGCCCAGGGGCCCTGGTCACGGAGAACACCCACCTCGTCGGCGGCGACTGGGTCCCCGCGGCCGGCGGGGACAGCATCGACGTGCTCGACCCGGCCACCGGCGAAGTCCTCGCCCGGGTTCCCCGCGGCGGCGCCGCCGACGTCGACGCCGCGGTCACCGCCGCGCAGGCCGCCTTCCCGGCCTGGCGCGACACCCCCGCCACCGAGCGCGCCAAGCTGATCCTGCGGTGGGTGCAGCTGATCGAGCAGCACGAAACCGAGATCGACCAGCTCGAATCGCGCGAGGTCGGCCGCCCGCACTGGGGACCGCCGCCGCTGGCGCGGATCCTCACCTTCATCGCCGGGCAGGCCGACAAGGTGCAGGGCGTGTCGCTGCCCGCCGGCCCCGGCGTGCTCGGGCTGACCCTGCGCGAGCCCTACGGCGTGGTCGGCAGCATCATCCCGTGGAACGCGCCCGGCCCGATGTTCGTCAACGACGTCGGCGCCGCCATCGCCGCGGGCAACACGATCGTCGTCAAACCCGCCGAGGACGCGCCGCTCACCCCGCTCGCACTGGCCCGGCTCGCGCTCGACGCCGGCATCCCGCCCGGCGTCGTCAACGTCGTCACCGGCTACGGCGGCGAAGCGGGCGCGGCACTGCCGCTGCACCCGGGCATCCGGCGGATGAGCTTCACCGGCTCCCCGGAAACCGGCTCGCTCGTGATGGCCGCCTGCGCGCGCAACCTCGTGCCGCTGCACCTGGAACTGGGCGGCAAGTCCCCGCAGGTGATCTTCGCCGACGCCGACCTGGACGCCGCGATCCCCGCGATCGCCATGGGCATCACGCTCAACACCGGGCAGATCTGCGCCGCCGGGTCCCGCGTCGTCGTCGAGCGGTCCGTGCACGCCGAAGTGGTGCGGCGGCTGGCCGAGCACCTGGCGAAAGTGCGGGTCGGGCCGTGGCACGAGCCGGTCCAGATGGGCCCGCTCATCAACGCCAAGCAACGCGCCCGTGTGCTGGACTACGTGCGCCTCGGCCGCGAGGAGGGCGCCGAACTGGTCCTCGGCGGCGGCGTGCCGGACGGGTTCGACCGCGGGTTCTTCGTCCAGCCGACGCTGTTCGACCACGTCGCCCCGGACATGCGCATCGCGCAGGAGGAGATCTTCGGCCCGGTGCTGTCGGTCATCCCGGTGGAGTCCGAAGAGGACGCTCTGGAAGTGGCCAACGGCACCGAATACGGCCTCGTCGCCTCGGTGTGGACGCGGGACCTCGGCCGCGCGGTGCGGATGTCGAAGGGACTGCAGGCCGGGCAGGTCGCGGTCAACGCCGCGCTCGGCGCCGGGGTCACCGGCGCGCCGTTCGGCGGCTACAAGCGCAGCGGCTTCGGCCGCACCATGGGCGCCGACGCCGTGCTCGACTACACCCAGGTGAAGGCGGTGTCGCTGCGTGGCACGCTCTGACCTGCGGCTGCGGGTGCTCATGGAGCCCCGCCACGGTGCCCGCTACGACGACATCCTCGCCCTGGCCCGCGCCACCGAGGACGCCGGCTTCGACGCGTTCTTCCGCTCCGACCACCTGCTCGGCGTCGACCCCGCCGACACCACCTACCGGCCCACCGACTGCTGGACCACCCTCGGCGGCCTCGCGCGCGACACCAGCCGGGTGCGGCTCGGCGCGCTGGTCGGGGCCGCCACCTTCCGCCAGCCCGGCATCCTCGCCACCATCGTCGCCAGCCTCGACGAGATGAGCGGCGGCCGCGCCGAACTCGGACTGGGCACCGGCTGGTACGAACGCGAGCACGCCGCGTTCGGCATCCCGTTCCCCGGCACCGGCGAGCGGTTCGACCGGCTGGAGGAACAGCTGGCGATCATCACCGGCCTGTGGCGCACGAGCCCGTTTTCCTTCGACGGCAAGCACTACCGCATCGACGACAACCGGACCCCGCCCCGCACCGTCCAGGACCCGCACCCGCCGATCATCGTCGGCGGCAGCGGCCCGAGGCGCACACCGGCGATCGCGGCGCGCTATGCCAGTGAGTTCAACGGCGCCCTCGGCGGCGACCTGCGCGAACGCTACGCGACCTTCCACCGGGCCTGCGAGGCGATCGGCCGCGACCCCGCCGAACCGCGGCTGTCCGCGGTGCTGCCCGTCGCCTGCGGCGCCACCCCCGCCGAAGCCGCCCGCCGCGGCGAGATCATCGGCTCCGACTTCATCCGCGAGCACGCCGCCGTCGGCACCCCCGCCCAGGTCGTCGACCGGATCGGCGAACTGGCCGACGCCGGCGCGGACACCGTGTACCTGCACATCTACGACATCCACGACCTCGAGCACATCGCCCTGCTCGGCGCCGAGGTCCTTCCCCACGTCGCGCCCGCGCTCACGGCGATGCCAGTAGGACGCGGCCTGCGTGGCGGTGCGGGTCGCGGAACCTGAGACGGCCCCTCGCTGTGGGATCGCCTCCTCATGAATTCCCACCCGCCGGCCCGGCCACCACCCCTGATGGACGCGCTCCGCGCGACAGCGCCATCACCACGTCGGCGCTGTCCTCGCGAGGAACCGCCCGCCCGCCAGCCCACCACCACCCTCAACGGACGCGCTCCGCGCGGCTGGGCCGCTCAGAACCCGCGGCGGTGCCGGCTGACGGCCCACCGCAAGCGGCTCCGCCGCTTCACAAGAAAGGTCCTCCTGTGGTCACACCCGATTTCGTCGCGCCCGCGGACCGCGAGGCCGTCACCGCCGCGCTGCGCGAACAGCTGCGGGAGCTGCCCGCGCGGTCGCCGTTCTACGCGGACCTCTGGACCGGGCACGGCGTCGAGCCCGCCGCCGTCGACACGCTCGCCGACCTGCCGAAACTGCCCTTCACCACCAAGGCCATGCTGCGCGAGTCGCAGGCCGCCGCGCCGCCGCTGGGCCGCCACGCCGGCACCGGCTTGGCCGACGTGATCCGCGTGCACGCCTCCACCGGCACCACCGGCAAACCCAGCTGGGTCGGCGTCACCCGCCGCGACGCCCAGTCCTGGACCGAAATGGTCGCCCGCGCCTTCCTCACCATGGGCGCCCGCCCCGACGACGTCGTCCTGCACGGCGCCGGGCTCACCCTGTTCGTCGGCGGCCTGCCCATCCGCGACGCGCTCGAATCCATCGGCTCCACCGTCATCCCCATCGGCACCGGCGCGTCGGAAAAAGCGTTGCTGGCACTGGAAACCCTCGGCGTCACCGCACTGCACTCGACCCCGTCCTACGCCCGCTACCTCGCCGAGTACCTGCGCTCGCACGGCCGCGACCCGCGCGAGTTCGGGGTGCGGAAGGTGTTCGTCGGCGGCGAGCCCGGCGGGGGAGAGCCCGCGTTCCGCGCGCACGTGGAAGCCGAATGGGGCGCGACCGTCACCGAAGGCCTGGGCAACGCCGACATGGCGCCGGTCCTGTTCGGCGAGGAACCCGGCACCGGCGGGATGCGGTTCACCGGCGGGCGGCACGTCGTCGTCGAGCTGATCGAACCGGACACTGGCCAGCCCGTCGTCCCCGAGCCCGGCGCGACCGGCGAGCTGGTCTACACCTCCGTCGACCGCGAATGCTGCCCGCTGGTCCGGTTCCGCACCCGCGACCGGGTCGTCGTCACCGGCCTCGCCGCCGACGGCGCCCCGCTGATCCGCTGCGTCGGGCGCACCGACGACATGCTGATCGTGCTCGGCGTCAATGTGTTCCCCTCCGCCGTGCGCGACCTCGTGCAGACCCTGCACCCGCGCACCACCGGCGCGGTGCAGATCGTGCTGCCCGGACCGGGCCCGCGCGTCGAACCGCCGCTGTGCGTCGAGGCCGAATGGGGCGAGCACCCCGGCGACCGCGACCAGCTGCGCGGCGAACTGGAGCACCTGATCCGCTCCCGGCTGTCGGTGCGGGCCGCGGTCACCCTCGTCCCGCCCGGATCGCTGGAGCGCTCCGAGATGAAGTCCCGCCTGACCCGGCTCGCCGGCTGACCAGAAAGGCGCCTCGCCATGGGAGAAACCGTCCGCGCCGCCGTGCAGACCGGCCCGCGCGCCATCGAGCTGCGGGAGTTCCCGCGCCCGGAGATCGGACCGGACACCGGACTGCTGCGCGTGGAGGCCAACGGCATCTGCGGCAGCGACGTCGAGGCCTACAAGGGACACCTGCGCATGGGTTCCGGCGGCCCGGTGATCCCCGGCCACGAACCGCTCGGCATCGTCGAGGAGATCGGCGACGAAGCCGCGAAGCGGTGGGGCGTGCAGCCGGGAGACCGGGTCGCGCTGGAGGTCATCATCCCGTGCCGGTCCTGCCACCACTGCCTGACCGGCCGCTACCAGTTCTGCCCCAACCGCACCCGCGGCCACGGCGTCACCGGCATCGACGTCGCGCCGTCGCTGTGGGGCGGGCTCGCCGAGCACCTCTACCTCTCGCCCGGCGCGGTGCTGCACAAAATCGACAAGTCGGTGCCGGCCGAGGTCGCGGCCATGTTCAACCCGCTGGGCGCCGGGGTGCGGTGGGCCTGCGGGCTCGGCCAGGTCGGTCTCGGCGACACCGTGCTGGTGCTCGGCGCCGGGCAGCGCGGCCTGTCCTGCGTGATCGCCGCGCGGCACGCCGGGGCCGGCACGATCATCGTCACCGGGCTGGAGTCCGACCGGCACAAGCTCGACCTCGCCCTCGACCTGGGCGCCGACCACGCCATCGTGGTGGACGGCGACGACGCCGTGGACACCGTCGAGTTCGTCGGCGACGTCACCGGCGGCGCGATGGCCGACGTCGTCCTGGAACTGACCCCGATGGCCGCGGCGCCCGTGACCGACGCGTTCAAAGCCGCGCGGCAGGGCGGGCGGGTCGTGCTGGCCGGGCTCAAGGGCGGCCGCGAGATCCCGGTGCCCACCGATCTGATCATCAACCGCGCGCTCACCGTCGTCGGCGCGTTCGGGGTGGACGCGACCGCCAACAAGCAGGCCATCGCGATCATCGAATCCGGCCGCTACCCGCTGGCGAAGCTGCACACCCACACCTTCGGCCTCGAACAGGCGGCACTGGCCATGGAGACCCTCGCCGGCGAGGTGCCCGGCGAGTCCGCCGTCCACGTCTCCGTCCACCCGTGAGGAGCCCGATGCTCGCCGACGCCCACGCCCACCTGCTGCCCCGCGACTACCCGGCCGACGCCCCCGAGTGCTTCCCGCGCATGACGCCGGTCGACGGCGACACCGCCCGTGAGCTGCTGTTCGGGTCGCTGCGGTTCCGCGCCCGGGACGCCTTCTTCGACGCCGAGCGGCGGATCGAGGAGATGGCCGCGTCCGGGGTGGACTTCGAGGTCCTCAGCCCGATGCCGCCGCTGCTGCGCTACGACCTGCCGCTGGCGGACGGGCTGGCGCTCGCCCGGCACGTCAACGAGTTCACCGCGCAGCTGTGTGCCACCGACCCCACGCGGTTCGCCGGGTTCGGCATGGTGCCGATGCAGGACCCGGACACCGCGGCCGCCGAACTGACCGCGATCGCCGAGGCCGGGCTGCGGGGCGTGGAGATCGCGTCCAACGTGCTCGGCGCCTCGATCGGCGACGAACGCTTCCTGCCGTTCTTCGCCGAGGCCGAGCGGCTGGACCTGCCGGTGTTCGTGCACGCCATGCCCGCCCCGATGGACCGCCTGCCGGCGTCGGCCATGGGCACCTACGTGGTCGGCATCGAGGGCGCGCTCGCGGCGGCCTCGCTGATCAGCGGCGGGACCGCGGCCAAGTGCCCCGGCCTGCGGATCTCCTTCAGCCACGCCGCGGGCGGCTTCCCGCTGATGGTGACCCGCGCCCAGTACTTCTGGAGCGGCACCTGGAACGAGGAGCCCCCGGTGCGGGAGAGGGCGATCATTCCCGACGACGGCCCGTCGCCGCTGGAGTACGCCCGCCGGTTCTTCTACGACTCGATGGTGTTCGACGTCCGCGCCCTGCGCTACCTGGTGGACCTGCTCGGCGCCGACCGGCTGCTGATCGGCTCGGATTTCCCGGCCATGCCGCGCGAGGAACCGGCCGGCCGCACCGCACGCCTGCTGGGGCTGCCGCCGGAGCAGGAGGCGGACCTGTTGTGGCACAACGCGTTCCGCTGGCTCGGTATCGACCCGCCCGTCCGGAGTAGGACATCTGTCGCGGATCCCTTGCGTGCGGGCGCTCGCGCTGGTGAGACTGGGGGCCGCTGAACGAAGGGGTCCAGCTTGACCGAACTGACGAGCGCCTGCCACCGCGGTGCGCGGACGGCCGGTGACGGGCAACGCCGGCTCGCCGCGATCGCGCGCGCCGCGTCCAGCGTCGCCGACGCGGCCTCGCTGAGCGTGACGCTCGACGTCGTGGCGCGGGAGGTCGTGCAGGCCACGCACATCGCGGCCGTGCAGATCCTGCGTGTCGAGGGCGGCACCATGCGGGTCGTCGGCAAGGCCGGGTTCACCGACGCCGACGACTTCACCGAACGCCTGGAGGAGTGCCGCCGGCTGGGCGCCCGGCTGATGTTCGTCGAAGCGTTCCAGGCCCAGAAGCGGATCGTCGTGCCGCACCGCAAGGCCGCGGTGCTGGCCGATCCCGCGTGGGGCCCGCTGCACGCGATCATGGGCGCCCCCGACTGGGACACCTTCGCCGCGGTCCCGCTCGTGGTGCGCGGCCGCGCGGTCGGCGTGCTCAACGCGTTCTACTCGCCGGGCGAGGACCCGGCGGGGGAGATGCTGGAGTTCCTGGAGGCGATGGCCGACCAGGCCGCGATGGCCGTCGACTCGGCCGACCTGCTGGCCCGCTCCCGGCAGGAGGCGCGGCTGGAGGAGCGGGCCCGGCTGGCGCGCGAGCTGCACGACTCGGTGGTGCAGCAGGTGTTTTCGATGCGGATGCAGGCCAAGGCGCTGCGCGCGCACGCCGGCGACGGCAAGGTGCGCGACATCGCCGACGAACTGCTCGACCTGGCCCAGCAGGCGCTGGCCGACCTGCGCGGCCTGGTGCTGCAGCTGCACCCGCTGGAGCTGGCGGGGCGCGGGCTCGGCGAGGCGGTGCGGACGCTGGCTGAGTCGGTGCAGGCGTCCTCCGGGGTGAAGATCCGGTTCTGGTCGGGCGAGCAGCCGGAACTGCCCGCCGAGCAGGCCGAGGACGTGTTCCGGATCGTGCAGGAGGGCCTGCACAACGTCGTCAAGCACGCCCAGGCGACCACCGCGGTGGTCAGCGTGTCCAGGGCGGGCGGGGAACTGGTGGTCGAGATCTGCGACGACGGGATCGGGCTGACCGGGCCGCCCGCGGGCGGGCTCGGCGTGGTGTCCATGCGGGAACGAGCCCAGCGCTGGAGGGGAACGATGGAGATCGGCAACACCGCCGCCGGGTGCCGGGTCAGGGTGCGGATGCCGTGCCCGCGGTGACCGGCGTGATCGGGGTGCTGGTGGTCGACGACCACGCCGTGGTGCGGCGCGGCATCGCGGCCTACCTGGAAAGCGCCGAGGGCATCGAGGTGGTCGCCGAGGCCGCCGACGGCGAGCGGGCCCTGGCGGAGCTGGCGCGGCTGGCCGCGCAGGGCGAGCTGCCGCAGGTCGTGCTGATGGACGTGCTGATGCCCAAGGTGGACGGCATCACCGCCCTCAAGGCGATCACCGCGAAGTACCCGGGCGTGCGGGTGGTGGTGCTGACCAGCTTCGGCGAGACCGAGCGCGTGCACGTGGCGCTGCAGGCCGGGGCGGCCGGGTACCTGCTCAAGGATGCCGATCCGGACGAGGTCGCGGCCGCGATCCGGTCCGCCGCGCGGGGCGAGGTGCACCTGGACCCGGCGGTGGCGGCCCGGCTGACGCGGCAGCTGGTGTCGCCGCCGATGGGGCTCGCGGCGCTCACCGCGCGCGAGCGGACGATCCTGGCGCTGGTCGCGAAGGGGCTGTCCAACCGGCAGATCGCGACGAAGCTGTCGATCAGTGAGCGGACGGCGCGCACTCATGTGAGCCACGTGCTGACGAAGCTGCAGCTGCCGTCGCGGACGCAAGCGGCGTTGTTCGCGATTCGCGAGGGGCTGATCGACGCGGGTTGATCGCTTGTGGCGAACACGCTCAGGGCGAACACGCCTGTCCGGAAATGGTTGCGCCGCCTAGGTTCGGGGCATGACTCTGCGAATTCTTCCGTCGGCGAGCGCGTCGGCCTCTTTGGACGATTCGGTCTTCGAGCAGCTGTTGCGCGACCGCATCGTGTTCCTCGGCTCGGAGGTGACCGACGCGGTCGCCAACCGCATCACCGCGCAGCTGTTGCTGCTGGCGGCCGAGGATCCGCGCAAGGACATCACCTTCTACATCAACTCGCCGGGCGGTTCGGTGACCGCTGGCATGGCGATCTACGACACGATGCGCTTGATCCAGCCCGACGTCTCCACGTGGGGCCTGGGTTTCGTGGCGTCGATGGGCCAGTTCCTGCTGTCCTCCGGCACGCCCGGAAAGCGCTATCTGCTGCCGAACACGCGGGTGGTGATGCACCAGCCGTCGGCGGGCATCGGCGGGGAGGCCACCGACATCGCGATCCAGGCGGAGGTGTTCGGCCGCATGAAGCGCCGCCTCGCGGAGATCACGGCGCGCCAAACGGGCCAGCCGCTGGACCGCATCGTGGCCGACGCCGACCGCGACCGCTGGTTCGACGCCAAAGAGGCGCTCGCCTACGGCTTCGTGGACCACATCGTGGGCGCCGACGAGGAGGCGGTCAGCGCGTAGGGATCGCGAGCCGCTGCGGCAGCGCCCGGCGCCGCGCGGGTGGCGCCCGGGCGTAACCGGGAACATGTGTGCTCGACCGGGACCGCGCGGACGACGGCGCGGGATGCGCGGGTGGGCGGTGGCCGGGACCGCGCGAGCCTGACCGCGTACGCGCGGACCTGATGGGGAACGCACCAGGGCGGCCCGGGAATGCGCGAGCCTGATCGGGAACGCACCGGCCCCGGCCGGGACAGCGCGGATCTGGCCGGGAACGCACCGGGACCGGCCGGGAATGCGCGGCCTGAGCCGGAAGGCGCGGACGGTCCCGGTCGGGCCGCGCGGAACCCGCCCGAACGCGCCGGAACTGGCCGGGAACCCGCGGCGGCCGCCGGCCGGTGCCCGCGGTGCGGCTCAGATGTTGAACCCGCCGTCCACGGCGATCATCGCGCCGGTCAGATACGCGCCGCCGTCCCCGGCGAGGTGCGCCACGGTCGCCGCGACCTCGGCCGGGGTTCCGTACCGCCCGAGGGCGGTGAAACCGGCGGCCGTCGCCGCGAACGGACTGTCCGCCGGGTTCATGTCGGTTCCGATCGGTCCCGGGTTGATCTGGTTGACGGTGATGCCACGGGGCCCGAGTTCCCTGGCGAGCCCCCTGGTCAGGCCGGCCAGTGCGGACTTGCTCATGGCGTACAGCGAGAACCCGGGGAAGACCACCCGCTCGGCCACGTTGCTGCCGATGTTGATGATGCGGCCGCCCCCGGTCATGTGCCCGGCGGCCGTCTTCGCCGCGACGAACGGCGCCCGCACGTTGACCGCGACCGTCTCCTCGAACGCCGCCGGCTCGAGTTCCGCGACCGGCCCGGTGTGGTAGACGCCCGCGTTGTTGACCAGGATGTCGAGCCGCCCGAGCCGGGCGGCCACCCGGTCCACGGCGGCGGTGACCGCGTCCGGGTCCGCGCTGTCGGCTTGGATGGCCAGCGCGTGCCGTCCCGTGGCCTCGATCTTCGCGACCACCGTCGCGGCGGCTTCCGCCCCGCGCTGGTAGGTCAGCGCCACATCGGCGCCGTCCTCGGCCAGCCGCAGCGCGACAGCCGCGCCGATGCCACGGCTACCGCCGGTCACCAGGGCGACCTTGTTGTCGAAAACGTTCATGTCCTCCACGATGTCCGCCTTCCGGCGGCTGATCCGGCGGGATTCGGACCTGTCGTTCGGGCACACCGAAGGGACCGAAGTCCCTGCTGTCGGGCACCTTGTGCTCTGCCGCGGCGCGGCCGCGCGCGGGAACAGTGGACCGGGCAAGCACTCCAGCCCGCCCCGGGAGAACCACATGTCCGTGATCCGCTCCGCCCTCGAAGCGGCGGTGCGCGCGCCGTCGCCGCACAACTCCCAGCCCTGGCGGTTCGAGGTCGCCGGCGACCGGATCGACGTCCTCCTCGACGGCGACCGCGTCCTGCAGGCAGCCGACCCAGACGGGCGCGAGGCACGGTTGTCCTGTGGCGCCGCGATCCTCAACCTGCGTGTCGCGATCCGGGCCGCGGGGCGCACGCCCGTCGTGGAACTCCACACCGATCCGGTGCGGCTGGCCACGGTCCGCGCCGGCGGCCCGCGAGCCGCGAGTCCCGAAGACCACGCGCTCGCCAGGGCGATCGCCTACCGCCGCAGCAACCGCCGCCCCTTCACCGAACGCACCGTGCCCCCGCACGTGCGGGAGGCGCTGGTGCGGGCCGCGCTCGCCGAGGGCGCCGAGCTCACCCTGGTGCGGGAGCCGGGCCTCACCGGTGAGCTCGCCATGCTGTTGCGCCGCGCGGAGCGGACCCAGCGCGCCGACCCGCGGTTCCAGGACGAACTGGCCCGCTGGACCGTCACCGAGGGCGCCCGCGACGACGGCGTGCCGCTGGTGGCCGGCGGTCCCCGCGCCGAACCCGGCACCCAGCTCGCGCTGCGCCGCTTCGGCGGAGGCGGCGGCGAGCGGCCCTACGAGCGCACCCCGCTGCTCGCCGTGCTGTCCTCCTACACCGACGTGCCGCTGGCGCAGGTCCGCACCGGCCAGGCGCTGCAACGCGTCCTGCTCACCGCCACCACCGCCGGGGTGAGCGTGTCGTTCCTGTCGCAGGCGGTCGAGGTCCCGGCGATGCGGTCCAGCCTGCGCCGCCTGCTCGGACGGCCCACCCACCCGCAGGCGGTGCTGCGCTTCGGCTACGGCTTCAGCGCGCCGGCCACCCGCCGCCGCTCGGTGGACCAGGTGACGCACCACCTCGCGGAGGCCCCGTCCTGAGCCCTACCGCCCGGTAGGGTGGCGTCATGGGTGTCGCCGCCGAGGAACGTCGTCAGTTGAGCCGCCTGCTGGACGAGACCGGGCCGGACGCGCCCACCCTGTGCGACGGGTGGCTGACCCGCGACCTCGCCGCGCACCTCGTCGTGCGGGAGAGCCGTCCCGACGCCGCGCTGGGCATCCTCCTGCCGCCGCTGGCCGGGCACACCCGGCGCGTGCAGGACGGCATCGCCGCGCAGCCGTGGTCCCGCCTGGTCGAACGGGTGCGGCGCGGTCCCGCCTGGTACTGGCCCACCTCGATCGGCAAGCTCGACGAGCTCACCAACACCGCCGAGTTCCTCGTCCACCACGAGGACGTGCGCCGCGGACGGCCGGGCTGGGAACCGCGCCCCGCCGACCCCGCCCGTGACGCCGCCGGCTGGCGGGCCGCCCGCGGCGCGGCGAAGCTCAACCTGCGACGCGTGCCCGTCGGCGTCACCCTGCGCACCACGGACGGCCGCGAAGCCACCGTCCGCGGCGGCGCCGAGCAGGTCACCGTCACCGGCGACCCGGTGGAACTCCTGCTGTTCGTCTTCGGCAGGGACGCCGTGCGCGTCGAGTTCGAGGGCGACTCCACCGCCGTCGACAAGCTCAAGTCGAGCGGGCGGGGGATCTGAGCCCCGGTCTTTCGGCCCTAGCCACCGCCACCGCCGGGGACGACGCTGGAGGGTTCCGGGCACCACCAGCACTTCCCAGGGAGGGTTCCGTGTACGCACGAATGAACACGCTCATCGGCGACCCCGCCCGGATCGACGAGGTCACGCACTACCTGGAAACCACCGTGCGCCCCTTCGTGGAGGCGCAGGCCGGCAACCGCGGGCTGGCCGTCCTGACCGACAGCACGCTCGGCATCACCGTCGTCGGGTCCTACTGGGACTCCGCGGAATCGATGACGCTGTCCGAGCACGCCGTGGAGGCTTCCCGCAAGGAGGCCGCCGAACTGGCCGACGGCATGATCACCGTGGACCACTTCGAGGTCGCGGTGTTCGCGCGCCGCAGCAGGCCGGGTCCCGGCGCGGGGATCCGGATGACCACCATCGACTGCCCGCCCGGCGAGATCGGCGCGGCGGTCCAGGCGTTCCGCGAGACCGCGCTGCCCGGCCTGATGAAGATGGACGGGCTGTGCAGCGCGCAGATGCTGGTCGACCGCGAACAGGGCCGCTGCCAGGTGATCGCGGCCTACGAGACGGCCGAGCACCTGGCCGCCAGCCGCGCCGGCGTGGCCCGGCTGCGTGCCGACACGCTCGCGCGGATCCACGCGCAGGTGCGGTCGGTCGGCGAGTACCGGCTGCTGTTCACCACCGTCCGCGAGGGCGGCACCAACAGCCTCACCCAGCGCTGGACCGACCTGTGGAACGCCGGCGACCGCGAGGGCTGGCAGGCGATGACCGACCAGTCCGCCTTCGAAATGCGCGCCCCCGGCGGCTTCCGGCTCGCCGGCCGGGAGGCGCTGGACGCGGAGTGGTCGACGTGGCACGACGCGTTCCCGGACAACCGGGTCACCGTGGTGGCCATCTACGGCGACGACAACGGAGGCGTGCTCGAAGGCCGCTTCCAGGGCACCCACACCGGCCCGCTGGTCACCCCGGCCGGCGAGATCGCCCCGACCGAGCGGACGGTGGACATCCCGTTCTGCGAGGTGCACCGGGTGGGGGCGGGCAAGATGACCGACAGCCACCTCTACTTCGACCAGCTGGAACTGCTGACGCAACTCGGGAAGATCGACACCTGATCACCGGCCGCCGGACGCGGGGTTTCCCGCCACTGCGGGAAAAACCGCGTCCGGCGGTACCCGGTCGTCGCCGCGTCCGCTACGGTCCGGCCATGCAGTTCGAGGTCACCAGGCGGATCGACGCCGGGCTGGACACCGTCTGGGCCGTGTTGACCGACGTGGCGAAGTGGCCGACCTGGACGGCGTCGATGTCCTCGGTCCGGCTGCGGACCACAGGCCCGCTGCGAGTGGGCAGCGAAGCGGTGGTGAAGCAGCCGGGGCTGGCGCCGCTCGTGTGGCGGGTCACCGAGCTGACCGACCGGCGGAGCTTCACCTGGCAGGCCCAGGCCCGCGGCGTCACGTCGGTCGGCCGGCACCGGCTGACCGCCGGCGGTGACGGCGCGGTGACGGCGGTCCTCGGCGTCGAGCAGCGCGGTCCGCTCGCCCCGCTCGCCGGGCTCCTGTTCGGCGCGCGGATCCGCCGGTTCGTGACCATGGAGGCCGACGGGCTCCGGCGCGCCGCGGAATCGGGATGATCACGGCCTCCCGTTGTGGGACGCTGCCCGTGTGACACGCAAGGTGATCCTCGACGTCGACACCGGCACCGACGACGCGGTCGCGATCATGCTGGCCGCCCTGCACCCCGAACTCGACCTGGCCGCGGTGACCACGGTCAACGGCAACGTGCCGCTGTCCGCCACCACCGGCAACACGCTGCGCGTGCTGGACGCCATCGGGCGGCCGGACATCCCCGTGCACCCGGGCCTCGCGCACCCGATCGCGCGGCGCGGCTTCCCGGGGCAGACGCACTTCGAACGCGACTCGGACCGGGACATGCACGGCTCCGCGCTCCCGTTGCCCGCGCCGGTGACCGCCGCGCGGGACGAGTCCGCCGTGGAGTTCCTGCTGCACACCCTGCGCGACGCGACCGAGCCGGTCACGCTGGTGCCGGTCGGGCCGCTGAGCAACATCGCCACGGTGCTCGCCGCCGACCCGGGCGTCCGGGACGCCGTCGACGAGATCGTGATCATGGGTGGCGCGCACGCCTACGGCAACGTGACCCCGTCGGCCGAGTTCAACATCTGGGCCGACCCGGAGGCCGCCGCGATGGTCCTCTCGGCCGGGTTCCCGCGCCTGACGCTCGTCCCGCTCGACGCCACGCACCAGGCGCTCGTCACCCGCGCCGACTGCGCGAAGCTCGCCGGGCTGGGCACCGCGGCCGGCCGCGCGGCCGCCGACCTGATCACCCGCCGCATCGACGCCTACTCCGCGGGCCACGGTGTCAACGCCCCCGATTCCGCGCCCGTGCACGACGCGGTGTGCGTGGCCTACCTGGTGCGGCCCGAGGTGATCACGACCCGCCCGGTGCGCGTGGAGGTCGAGACGACCGGCGCCCTGACCGTCGGCCGCACCGTGATGGACGTCCGTCCTAACGCGACCGGCGAGCCGAACGCGCAGGTGGCGTTCGGGGCGCGGGCGGAGGTGCTGACCGAGTTGCTGCTGGAGACGTTCAGCGGGCCAGCCGCGCGTTGATCTCGCCGATCAGGGCCTGCTGTTCACGCACGATTTCCTCGGCCAGCGCATGGGTTTCCGCGTGCTGGCCGGTGGAGAGCACGGCCTGCGCCATCGCCACGCCGGCGCCGAGGTGCTGCGCCATCGTGGTGAGCCAGGCGCGGTCGAACTCGGCGCCGTAGCTGTCCTCCAGCGCGGTGAACGTGGTTTCCGGCAGCATGCCCGGCATCGTGTGCCCGGCGTGGCCGCCGCCGTGGCCTGCGTTCCAGTCGCGCAGCCAGCCGTTCATGCGCGCGATCTCCGCGGTCTCCTCCTCGGCGATCTCGTGCGCGGTGGCGCGCACGAACTCCGACTCCGCCCGCTGCTCGGCGAGCCCCGCCAGCCGCACCGACTGCTCGTGGTGGGGCACCATCTCCTGCGCGAACCGGATGTCCGCGTCGTTGCCGCCGGGGCTCGCGGGAGCGGTCCCGCACGCGGCGAGCACGAGTCCGAGCAGCACGATCAGTAGACGCATCTGTCCTCCGTCGTCGGGTTCGTCCGGTGACGGGGGATACGTCCGGCGCGTCCGGGCGGTTCAACGCGCGGTTCGTCAACACCGTGTCGGTTTCTTTCAACGTCGTGTAGAGTTTCGGGTATGACGAAGCGAACCTTCCTGATCACCGGCGCGAGCAGTGGCCTGGGCCGCGCCTTCGCGCAGGGCGCGCTCGCGGCCGGTCACACCGTGGTCGGCACCGTGCGCAAAGCCGAAGACCTGGAGAAGTTCGAGGCCCTCGCGCCCGGACTCGCCCACGCGCGCCAGCTCGACGTGACCGACGACCAAGCGGTGTTCGACGTGGTCGGCGAGGTCGAGCGCAGTGTCGGACCGATCGACGTGCTGATCGCGAACGCCGGCTACGGCCACGAGGGCGTGTTCGAGGAGTCCTCGATGGCCGAACTGCGCGCGCAGTTCGACACCAACGTCTTCGGTCTGGCGGCCACTGTCCACGCGGTCCTGCCGGGCATGCGCAAGCGGCGCTCCGGGCACATCCTCGCCGTCAGCTCGATGGGCGGGCTGATGACCGTCCCCGGGCTGGCGTACTACTGCAGCAGCAAGTACGCGGTGGTGGGCATGCTGGAGACCCTGGCCAAGGAGGTCGCGGGACTCGGGGTGCGGGTGACCATCCTCGAGCCCGGTTCGTTCCGCACCGACTGGGCGGGCCGCTCGATGGTGCGGAGCGAGCGGTCGATCGCGGACTACGACGAGCTGTTCGATCCGATCCGCGCGGCCCGGCAGGCGGCCAGCGGCAACCAGCTCGGCGATCCCGCCAAGGCCGCCGAGGCCGTGCTCAAGGTGGTCGAGGCGGAGAAGCCGCCGGTGCACCTGCTGCTCGGTTCGGACGCGTTGCGTCTGGTGGCGAGCGGGCGGGCCGCGGTGGCCGCGGACATCGAAGCGTGGGAAGAGCTGTCGCGGTCCACGGACTTCCCCGACGGCCACCAGATCGCGGCGAACTGATCGTGACGGCCCGGCCGCCGGAGACCCGACGGCCGGGCTGTGCCACCGTAAGCGGTGCCGACGGAAAGAGGAGGGGCGGGCCATGCCTGATCCGGTCAAAGCGGGGCGGCGGCGGGCCGGCGCGCCGTCCAAAGGAGACCTGCGTGAGCTGAAGATCCTCGAAGTCCTCGAGGACCTGCTGGCGGTGAAGAGCTTCGATGCGCTGACGATCAACGACATCGCCGAACGCGCGGGCCTTTCCCGTGCGTCGATGTACTTCTACTTCAGCTCCAAGCAGGAGGCGCTGGTCGCCCTCTTCGCCAGGAACGTCGAGGCGCTCCGGGAGAAGTCCCGCGCCGCGGCCGACGATCCCGCACCTCCGCGGGAGGCGATCGAGACGGCCATGAGGCGCACCCGCGACCGCTGGCGTGAGCACGGCCTGATCATGCGCGTCGCGATCGACCAGGCCTCGACCATCCCCGAGATCGGGGCTTTGTGGACGGAGACCGCGGAGATCTTCATCGACGCCATCACCGCGATCCTGATCCGCGCCGGTGCCGCGGACCACGACGGGCCGGACGGCGCACGGGCCGTCGCGCGCGCGTTGTGCTGGATGATCGAGCGGAGTTTCTACCACGCGTCAGCGGTGTCCCGCGAGGCGCTCGACCAGGCAGCCGAGACCTGTCAGGTGGTGTGGCTGCGGGCCGCGGGGATCGAGCCCTGACCGATCCGCCGCGTCCGGCGCGGGTGGGTGTGACACACCCTGGGGCGGGACGGGGGACGTCATTAGCGTCGATCCGGTCAGGACGTGCGGGCTCCTCCGCCCGCCGGAGACGGTCGAGGGATTGGAAGCGTCATGTCGTACAGGTGGCTCATCACCGGATGTTCGGGCGGGCTCGGGCGGGTCCTCGCCGAGGCGGCCCTGAGCCGCGGTGACCAGGTTGTCGCCACGGCTCGCGATCCACGGTCGCTGGAGGATCTCCTCGCGCGTCACCCGGAGACCTGCCGGGTGACGGCGCTCGACGTCACCAAGGCGGGGGACGCCGCCGCGGCGGCCGCCCTGGCCGAGCGGGAGTTCGGTGGTGTCGACGTCCTGGTGAACAACGCCGGGTACGGCATGCTCGGCGCGATCGAGGAGGGGACCCCGGACGAGTACCGGCCACTGTTCGAGACGAACGTCTTCGGCGTGATCGAGACGACCCGGGCCGTCCTGCCACTCCTGCGGAAGGCCGGTGGCGGGCGGATCGTGATGATGTCCTCCGGAGCCGGGATCGCGGGCATCGCGGGCGATGGCTACTACAACGCCACGAAGTTCGCCCTGGAGGGCCTGTCCGAGGCGCTTGCCCAGGAGGTCGCGCCGTTCGGGATCGCGACGATCATCGTGGAGCCCGGCCCGTTCCGCACCGAGTTCCTCGGCCGCTCGATGCGGGTGGCCGCCGCGGAGATGCCGGAGTACGCCGAGACCGCCGGGGCCCGCCGCAGGTACCGCGCCGACAACGACGGACTGCAAGCCGGGGACCCGCGCAAAGCGGTCGACGTCATCCTCCGCGCGGTCGACGCCGAACGTCCCCCGCTGCACCTCCCTCTCGGCGAGAGGGCCTACGCGCTGGCGCGGACGAAGTTCGCTGCGTTCCTCGAGTCGATGGACGAGTGGGAGCCCCTCGCGCTGAAGACCGCGTTCGGCGACGCCTGAGCGGCATCCGGCGTTCGATGCCAACCGATTGCGGATCGTCGCCTCCTGGCCGGATGCACCACACTGCCCGTCAGGCTCACCGAGAGCTCGTCGGTGTGCGCTGCTCGTCCTGTCGCGCGGCCAGCTCGCGCAGCAGGACGAGCGCGTCCGCGGTGGCGCTGCCGGGTTTCGCGCTGTAGACCGACAGGTGCTGGCCGGGTGCGCTGGTGACGGCCAGCGATTCGAAGTGCAGGTGCAGTTCTCCCACCCGCGGGTGGCGGAAGTGTTTGTCCTCGCGCGTGCGCGGGCGGATCTCGTAGCGTTCCCACAACGCGGTGAACGCGGGGCTGTGCCCGGACAGTTCGCCCACGACGCGTTCGATGCGCTCGTCGTCGGGGAACTCGGCCGATGCCGCGCGCAGATTGGCCGCCGCGGTCTCCGCGGCAGTGTCCCAGTCGAGGTAGAACTCGCGGGCGAACGGGTAGAGGAAGATCATCCGCAACAGGTTGTCGAAGCGCGTGAACCCGGCGTAGAGGGCGGCTGCCAGCGCGTTGGCGGCGAGGATGTCCTGGGCGGCGCCGACGATGAACGCCGGGGATTCGTGCAGGCCCCCGAGCAGGCGCAGGAGGTCGTCGCTGACCCTGGTGGTGGCTGCTCGCGACGCGGCCGCGGGCAGGCCGAGGCGGAACAGGTGACCAGAAGCAGCGTCGTCCAGCCGGAGCGCCCGGGCGATGGCCTGCAGCACCTGGCCGGACGGGTGCCGTTCCCGGCCCTGCTCGAGCCGGGTGTAGTAGTCGGTGCTGACGCCGGCCAGCAAGGCGACCTCTTCCCGGCGCAGGCCCGGCACCCGCCGATCCCGGTCGTCGGGAACACCGGCCTGGCGCGGTGTCGTCAGGTGACGGCGGGCCCGCAGGTAGTCACCCAGCTCGTTGTCGCGTTGCACGACATTCACCGTAAGCCCCGCCGGGGGAGCGGCGGGTGGGGGTGACGCACCCTCCATGTGCACGGAGGCTTGCCGTCGCGGCGCCTGGACGCTCAGAAGCCGAAGTTCTGGGTCCAGTACCAGCCGGACTTCGCCACGCCCACGCCGAGTTTGGTGTAGGAGCAGTTGAGGATGTTGCGGCGGTGGCCGTCGGAGTTCATCCACATCTTCACGGTCTGCTCGGCGGTCGTCGAGCCCTTCGCGATGTTCTCCGCGCCGGGGCTGGGGTAGCCGGCGGCTTTGATGCGGTCGGCGAAGGTGAGGCCTTCCGGTGTGGTGTGGGAGAAGTAGCCGCGCGCGGACATGTCGTCGCTGTGCTTCTGGGCGGCGGTGGCGAGGCGGGAGTCGGCGCCGAGGGGGCCGCACCCCGCAGTGGCGCGTTCGGCGTTGACCAGCGCCAGGACCTGGCCGGTGAGGGACGTGTCGGCGCGCGGGGTGCTCTTCGCGGTGGTCGTGGTGCGTTTGGTCGTCGTGGTGGTCGGCTTCAGCGGCGGGGGCGGGGTGGTCGTGGTGCTGCTCGGGGGTGCTGGGGGAGGAGTGGTGGTCGTCGTGGCCGGCGGGGTGGTCGCCGGGGTGGACGGTGTGGTGACCGGCGGCGTGGTCGGGACGGACTGCACGGCTGCGACGCGCACCGGCTCGTCCCGCAAGCCGCGGACGGTCAGCAGCCCGCCCGCCGCGATCGCGACGCCGAGCAGCACCGCGACGGCCACGAGCACGTTCCGGCGCCGGGGGATTCGGGGGGACACGAGCGGAGAAAGTATCACGGAACGGTAACGGTGCCGTCCTCCCAATGGCGTCACCTGGCTCACCCGTCCGGAGTAGCCGGAAACTCGCTGTGATCTTCCTGGCGGGTCGTGTGAAGATTCCGCCATGCCGATCGACCCGAACCTGCTGGCGCTGTTCGTGCTGACCACAGCCGTCGCGATGATCACCCCCGGACCGGACATGCTGTTCGTCCTCGGCTGCGGCATGCGCGGCGGCCCGCGGGCCGGCCTCCTGGCGACCGCCGGGGTGGCCGTCAGCGAGGCGGTGCACGTGGCGGTCGCGGCGGCCGGGCTGGCGGCGCTGTTCCTCGCGGTGCCGGTGGCGTTCACGGTGGTGCGCATCGCCGGGGCGATCTACCTGGTGTACCTGGGCGTCCAGATGATTCGGCACCGAAAGGGCGTGCCCGGCGAGGTGCCCGCGGGCGGCGTGACGGGCCGCCGAGCCTTCGCGACGGGCCTGCTGACCAACCTGCTCAACCCGAAGATGGTCACCTACACGATCGCGCTTCTGCCGCAGTTCGTGGACCCGTCGCTCGGCCGGGTGTGGCTGCAGTTCGCCATCCTGGGCGCGATCCTCATCGCGATGGAGTTCCTGGTCGACGGCACGGTCGGCGTGCTGGCCGGCCGCATCGGCGAGTGGCTGCGACACCGCCGGGCCGCCCGCCGCCGCATCGACGTGGCCACCGGAGGCCTCTTCATCGGCCTCGGCGTACGGCTCGCGGTGGACCGCTGACCCCGCTTGGGATCCGGGGTGCAGCCGCTCGATCCGGTGACGAGGCAGCCTGTCGGTTTTCCGGAGTTGCCGGAATCAGCCTTCACGTTCGAGTGCTTTCAGGTGGACATCGCGCTCGAGATCGGACAGGTCGACTTCGGCCTCGCGAAGAAGGGGATTCCTGCCATTGACTTCGGTGCGAGCGACTTGTCGAAGGTTTTCTCGATCGCGCCTTGGAACTCCTCTACGGGGCGAATGCCGAGCTCAGGCAAATGCACATTTGAACGCGATTGCCGGACGAATGATCCCCGGGAATCCTGCTCCACCGAGCTCATCGGCGATCCTCGTCAAGCTGGGGGCCGGTAGTCGCCTAGACTCTGCCGGTTCGGTCTTCTCCGGGGGTCAACTGCATGCTCACCGCACAAGCGGCGCCACCGCGTCCTTCGCTGCCGCGGCGTGGTGCCTCGCGCTATGTGGCGCTGTTCGCGGTCGCGGGGGGCGCCGTCTTCTGGCTCGTCCACTCGAGCATCATCGACGACTCCTACATCACGCTCAGCTACGCGCGGAACCTCGGCCTGCACGGGCACTGGGGGCTGATCGCCGAGCAGACCTCGAACACCGCGACCTCCCCGCTGAACGTGCTCATCCTGGGCGCGCTCACCGCGGTGCTCAGGCACCTGGTGTGGGCCCTCGGGGTCCTGTTCGTGCTCGCCAACGTCGTGCTCGGGACCGCTCTCCGGCGCGTCACGCGGGCGCTGTCCCTGCCCGCCTGGGGTGCGGTCGCCGCCTGGCTGGTCGTTCTGCTCAACCCCCTGTTGCTGTCCGCGGTGGGGCTGGAGGTCACCCTCACCGCCGCGGTGCTGGCGCTCATGCTGATGGCCGCCGTGGAGGCTCGGGCCGCAGCCTTCGGCGTGTGCGCGGGGCTGGCGGTGCTGACCCGGCTCGATCTGGCGATCATCGTCGTCGTCCTGTTCGTCGCCTCCCGGGCGTTGTGGCGTTCCTGGTGGAAGGCGGCCGCGGCGGCGGGGGTGGTCGCCGGGCCCTGGTTCCTGTTCAGCTGGCTCGCCCTGGGGTCCTTCGTGCCGGACACGCTGCTCATCAAGACCCAGCAGCGATCCTGGGGCGGCTACCAGTTCGGCGAAGGACCGCTCCTCCTGCTGCGCTTCTACCCGGCGGCGATCGTGCTGGCCTTCCTCCCGGCGGTGCTCGGCGTGCTCGCCCTCGCCGTCTGGGCGCGGCGGCGGGCACAGCTGACCCTCCCGGCCGCGCTGGGGCTCGCGGGAATCCTGCACTACCTCGCCTACACCGTCCTCGGCGTGCCGCCCTACCACTGGTACTACGCGCCGTCGCTGATCTGCCTCTCCCTGTTCGCCGCCCTCGCCGTCAGCGCGGTCGCCCGCGGGCTCGCTCTCCCCGTGGGTCTCCTCGTCGTGTGCCAGCTGGGGTTCGTCCTGCAGCACGGTGTGCCCTGGCAGCGGGCGGCGGTGACCACGAACTGGGCCAGCCCCGCGCAGTACGCGACCGCAGGCCGGGAGCTGAAGGCCCTCGTCGGCGACCAGCCCGTCCGCCTCGAAGGCGAGATCGGGGCCATCGCCTACTTCTGCGAGTGCACCGTCCTCGACCAGTTCTCCGACCGCACCCAGCTGATCTCCGCGATCGACACCGTGACCGCGCAGGCGGGGCCGGTCAAGCGGTGGCTGCTCCGCCTGAACTACCACTTCCTCGACCGGACCCCCGCGCCGCTCACGCCGCGCTACGTCCTGCGGGACGTCGCGACCCCACCCTCCGGTGCGCCAGCGTGGCCCGCCACGTCGCCGTGGCACGGGCCCGGCGCGCCACCCGACGGCTACTACGCGCTGCTCCCCGCTTAGCCTTCCGGGCGCAGCCCTCAGCCGGGCAACAGAGCTCCGATCCCGCTGAGGATCATCCCGATCACGGTGTGGGCGCCAGTGCCGAACGCCAGTGACAGGGCGTAGCCGACGGCGGCGTCCGCGGCGATCGTCTCGTCGCGGGTGGCCAGCCAGTACACGATGAAATCGCCATCGCCGTCCACGGAGAAGTCGGCGACCTGACGACCGTTCCGGACGAGCCGGCTCGTCGCGCTGCTGTTGGGCTTCAACTGGTAGTGATGCTGATCCCAGGCGAGATCGACCCGGTAGGTGCGGCGGCGCAGTTCGCCGGGCCCCGGCGTGATGACGGCACGACGGCCATCGATGCGGACGCCGAGCTGCTGAGCCTGCCGGGTTCCGATGGGTACGTGCGCGTCGGCCCGCGCGGGCACGAGACGGCGGATCTCGACCGCGGGCACGCCGGGTCCGGACAGTTCGACAACGCCCGCGTCCTGGTCGACGTCGGCTTTCAGGTCACCGTAAAAGGCGTCGGTGACGGTGTGCATCCCCGGTGCTCCCCCTGCCGGCACTGCGAAACCTGGTCGCGAGCCCGATGTTACCGATGCGTTCCTACCCACCGCGTGGACAGGCAACGGGAGGCGATCGCGAGGGAAACTGGCTTCATGAGTCAGTCGAGGGCCGGCAAGTCCTCCGCCGGCGAGCTGGGCGAGTTCCTGCGGTCCCGCCGCGCGGCGGTCACCCCCGAGCAGCTCGGGATCGCCCCCTCCTACGGCGACCGGCGGCGCGTGCCGGGGCTGCGGCGCGAGGAACTCGCCGAGCTGGCGGGGGTCAGCACGACCTACTACACCCGCCTCGAACAGGGCGAGAACCACCAGGTTTCCGACGCCGTCCTCGACGCCATCGCCCGGGTGCTGAAGCTGTCGCCCGACGAGCGCGCCCACCTGCACCGGCTGGCGCGCGCCCTCCCGCCGGTGCGCGGCGCCGGCCACGAGGACCAGGTCCGCGCCCCCGTGCGCGACCTCGTCGCGGGCAGCCGCGGTGCCGCCGTGCTCGTCGGCCGGCGCACCGACATCCTCGCCGGCAACCCGCTCGGATACGCCCTGTGGGGGCTCACCCCCGAGGAGATCGCCACCATCGGCACGGCCCAGGCGCCCAACCAGGCCCGCCGGGTCTTCCTCGACCCGGCGGCCCGCGCGTTGTTCGCCGACTGGGAACGCCAGGCCGAAGACCTCGTCGCCTACCTGCGGATGGCCACGGCCGAACGGCCCGACGACCTCGCGCTCCACCAGCTCGTGTCCGACCTCGCCACTGGCAGCGACGACTTCGCCCGCCTGTGGCGGGACCACCCGGTGCGGGATTGCCTGCACACTGTCCGCCGCTACCGGCACCCCGTGGTCGGCGAGCTCGAGCTGAACGAGGAGATCCTCCGCCTGCCCGACGACCCGGGGCAGCGGCTGATCATCAGCGCGGCCGAGGCCGGCACCCCGTCGGCGGAGCGACTCGCCCTGCTCGGCTCACTCACCGCCAGTTGATCACCGTCCGAACCAGAGGAACACAGATGATCGTCGTCTCGTCCGCCACCAGCAACACCGGTTCCGCCGTCGCCGAGGCGCTCCTGGCCGCCGGCGAGAAGGTCCGCGTGCTCGGCCGCGACCGGGCCCGCCTCCAGCGGTTCGCCGACCGCGGAGCCGAAGCCGTCGAAGCCCGCAACGACGACCCCGGCAGCCTCCGCGGCGCGTTCGACGGCGCCGAGGCGGCGTTCGTCATGATCGCGCCCGGCCTCATCCCCGGCAGCACCGACTACCCCGCCTACCAGCGACGCGTGATCAGCGCCCACCGCGAGGCGCTCGCCGCCGTGCCCGGTCTCACCCGGATCGTGAGCCTCAGCGGCTGGGCCGCCAACTACGACGGCGCCCGCGGACCGGTGTGGGGTCTGCGCCCGCTGGAGGAGGCGCTCGACACCCTGCCCGGCGTGGAACCGACCCACCTGCGGCCGGGGTGGTTCATGGAGAACACCCTGCCGATGATCGAGGAGATCCGCGCCACCGGCGTCGCCCGCGGGCTCATCCCAGCCGATCTTCCCCTCCCGGCCATCGACACGGCCGACATCGGGCAGGTCGCCGCCGACCTCCTCACCGGACGGCGCGCCGCGGGCACCCGAACCGTCGAGCTGCAGGGGCCGCGCGACATCACCCTCGCCGAGATCACCGCGGCCATCGGCAAGGCACTCGGACGCCCCGGCGCCCGCTACGAACAGATCGACGCCGCCACCCTGCGCGATTCCCTCCTCGCCGGTGGTTTCTCCGCCCACATGGCCGACGGCACCACGGCCATGACCAGTGACGTCGCCGAACGCCGCATCGCGATGACCCAGCCGCGGACCGCCGAAACCGCCACGCCCACGACCTTCGAGGAGTTCCTCGCCCGCGTACTGGGCTGAGAAGCCGAGCCGGTGGCCGCCTCATGACGGGGCGGCCACCGGCGTGTTTCCGGTCGAGGGCGAGAGGTCGAACGGCGTGGGGAGCCAGTGGGGCTCGCCGTCACGGAACCGGGGCGCGTCCAACGCCGGGCGCGGGCCGCGATCGCCCGGCTGCGGTGCGGAATTGGTCCAGCACCCGCAGGCGGCGGGGGTGTTCGGGCCAGCGGGGCGGCAGGGCACAGGCGTCCAGTGGGGTTGGCTGTCGCGGCAGCGGGTTTGGTCCGTTGCGTGGGAAGGGCTGCGATCGCCGGGTTGCGGGTGCGGATTTGGTCCAGCACCCGCAGGCGGACGGCGGGGGTGTTCGGGCCAGCGGGCGGAACGGCACCGGCGTCCAGTGGGTTTGGCCGTGGCGGAAGCGGGTTTGCTCGTTGCTTGGGGAGGGGCCGCGACCGCCCGCCCGCGGGTGCGGATCTGGTCCAGCACCCGACGGGCGGCGGGCGTGTTCAGGCCAGCGGGCGGAACGGCACAGGCACCCACCGTGCCTCGCCGTCGCGGAAGTGGATGTGTCCGATGCCGGGGAAGGGCAGGTGTGCGCCGCCGATTGTCCAGCCATGCGTGCGGATCTCGTCCAGCAACCGCAGGCGCGCGGCGCGGGCGGCCTCGTGATCGCTGTCGATCGCCATCACCACGTGCGGGGCGGGCAGCTGCACCGTGTGGCAGTGCATCGTGTCGCCCCACAACAGCAGCTCCGCGTCGCCGACGAGGTAGCCGCTGTGGCCAGGCGTGTGGCCGTGCAGGTCGATGGCCGTCACGCCGGGCACGGGGGAGTCGCCGTAGTCGAAAGTGGACAACCGGCCTCGCGCGCGGTAGGGCGCCAGCGCCTGCCCGGCCCACTGGTGGATCTGCGCCTGCACGCCCTCGGCCCGCGTGGCGGCCTCCTCGTCCAGCCAGTGCTCGGCGTCCGCGGCCGCCACGTGCACGGTCGCGCCGGGGAACGCGGCGTCCCCGTCCGGCGTGAGCAGGCCGAAGACGTGATCGGGGTGCAGGTGCGTGATGAGGATGTCGTCGACCTGCTCGGGCGGGGTTCCCGCGGCGCGCAGGTTCGCCGTCAGATGACCGGTGCCCGGGCCGAGGGACGTGCCGGCCCCCGCGTCGACCAGCACGGTGCGCCCGGCAAACGTGAACAGGAAGGTGTTCACGGCCGTCAGCGGGTCGCCCTCCGGTGGGAGGAAACCGTCGGCCAGCAGCTCGGTGATCCGCTGCGGGGACTCGCCGTGCATGTCGGCCGCGTGGATCGGCAGCGCCCCGTCGTACACGGTGGTCACGGTGAGAGCTCCGACGCGGGTGCGCGCGAAGCCCGGCGCCTGGGTGGTGGCTGATCCCGATGAACTCATGGTCGCAGTGTCCGTCGCCCCGGCGTCCGCGTGCCTGTCCCTGTCATGGGTACCCGTTTTTCCGCGACAATGAGCGCATGCGGCTCACCGATGTCTCCCTTCCGGACAGTCCCGTCTGTCTCAATGCGATCGACGTGGCGAAGACCTACACCTCGCCCGCGCTGCTGAACCACTCGTTCCGCGCGTACGTGTGGGCCGCGGCCTACGGGGACGCGCACGACGTGGCCTTCGACGCCGAGTTGCTGTTCGTCGCGGCGTTGCTGCACGACGTCGGGCTGGTCGCGGAGTTCGACAGCCACACGGTGCCCTTCGAGGTCGCCGGCGGTCACGTCGCGTGGGTGTTCGCCGCGGGAGCCGGGTGGCCGCGGCAGCGGCGGGAGCGCCTGTCGGAGGTGATCGTCCGGCACATGTGGCGCGAGGTGGACCAGGACGAGGACCCGGAGGGCTTCCTCCTGGCCCGCTCCACCGGGGTCGACATCACGGGCCGCCACCTCGACGATTTCCCCGCCGGGTTCCAGGCCGAGGTGATGGACCGGTATCCCCGGTTGACCCTGGCCGAGGAGTTCGTGCGGTGCTTCCAGGACCAGGCCAAGCGCAAGCCGGACAGCTCCGCGGCGGCCGCGATCGGCAACGACCTCGCCACCCGCATCGTCCGGAACCCCCTGGAACAAGCCCGGTAGCCCACGACGCGAGAACGGCCGACGAGCGTTTTCGCCGCTCATCGGCCGCTTCCCGAGGAACAGTCGCCGGGGTTCAGAGGCTCGTCACCTCCTGCTTCGGCGCGGACTCGGCCCGGGCGGTGCGGATCGTGGCCAGCCCGAGGAACCCGCCGGCCACGGCGATCGCGGCCGCGCCCAGGAAGGCGGCGGAGAAGCCGTCGGTGAGGGCGGCCGCGTCGCCGAGTTCACCGGCCCCGAACGAGAGACCGACGGCGGTCATCGCGGCCAGGCCGAGCGCCGAGCCGATCTGGTAGGCGGTGTTGACGATCCCGGACGCGAGCCCGCCCTCCTCCGGTTTCGCGCTGGAGATCGCCATGCCCAGCGACGGGATGAACGCCAGCGCCTGACCGAGCGCGGCGACGAGCGACGCCGGCAGCACGTCGACCACGAACGAGCCGGTCGGCCGGACGAACGACAACCACACCAGGCCCGCCGCCAGCGCCCACAGTCCCGCCACGATCAGGGCCTTCGACCCGAAGCGGGCGATCAGGCGCGGCGCCACGCCGACCATCAGGATCACGATCAGCAGGGTCATCGGGAGCAGCGCCGCGCCGCCGGCGAACGCGCCGTAACCCAGGACCTGCTGCAGGTACAGGTTGAGGAAGTACCACATCGGGATCCACGCGGCGCCCAGCAGGAGCTGCGCCAGGTTCGCCGCGCCCAGGTTCGGCGTGCGGAAGATGCCCAGGCGCACCAGCGGAACCCGGCGGGACCGCTGGATCACCAGGAAGATTCCCAGCAGCACGACCCCGCCGGCCAGCGCGCCGAGCGTCGCCGCCGATCCCCAGCCCTGCTCGGGAGCGCGCACGATGGCGAACACGGTGAGCGCG
>NZ_JBEXTZ010000049.1:0-62051 GCF_040614195.1 Amycolatopsis sp. NPDC006125 | reverse complement strand
CACCGCGTCAAGGCGGGAAAGCGTGCCTTGACCCGGTGGCTCGGCAACCGATTTGGCTGGGGATCGGGTTGCGGGAGGGGGCTGGCTCGGGGGTTGGTTGCGATGCGTTGCCGGGTGGCGGTTGGGTGGTTGGCTGCTAGCTAGCGAAGTAGTCTTCGGCGGCTTCCCTGGGGCGCTGTAGCGGCGCCGGCAGCTCGAAGGCCGCCACCGTGCGCCACGGGCCGTGTTCGTCCTCGCCCGCTACCAGGTGCACGCGGTCGATCCACGCCCGCACCGGGAGCGCCGCGGCCAGTTCTGCCGCCGCGCGTCGCCGGGTGTGGGCGTCGCCCGTTCGGTGGTCCACCACGGTCAGGTGGGGGACCGTGTCCGGGTGCTCGCCGCCGTAGGGTGGGTGCGCCGGGAAGCGTTCGCACACCGCCTGCGTCAGCGCCCGGAAGTGCTCGTCCGGCTCCGGCGCCAGCCACACCACCTCCGAGCCGAACCACCCCACCTGCGAAAACTCGCACTCGAACGCTTCGATGCCGACCAGCGCGGCCTCCAGATCGGCCACCGTCCCGGCGTCGATGTCCCGCGGCGCCACGAACGGGTACAGCACGGTCACGTGCGCCGGCACGGTCCGCCGGTGCCGGGTGACCAGGTGGTCCGTCTCGGGGACGGGGACGACGATGGCACTCTTCGTGGCACGGCGAAGCCACTGCGCGTCGGGGACCGGCATGGCTTCATCATGACTGAAGCCGCGCCGGATGTTTAGATCGACCGCTCGTACAGAGCAGCGGCGGACTTCAGCACGGCGTCCCGCAGCGAACCGGTGTCGGACACCGCGTCGCCGTTCATCTGCAGTCCGATGTGGACGTGGTCGGCGTACGTGGCCGCCGCGATGCTCACCGCGTGCCGCGGCGCCAGCGGCACGAACGGGTAGATCTCGCACAACCGCGCGCCGTCCAGGGTCAGGTCCAGCTTCGGCAACGGCACGTTCGTGATCACCGTGTCGAACAGCGCCCCCGCGGCCTTCCCGGCCACCTTCGTCGCCAGCCGGTGCAGCCCCGGCGGCAACCGGTCGGCCAGCACCGGCAGCGCACCCGCCCCGCGCTGCGGCCCCGCCGCCTTGTTCCGGTTCATCGACCAGCGGATCTCCCGCAACCGCCGCACCGGATCGTCCAGGTGCACCGGCAGATCGCACAGGTAACCGGACAGCTGATTGGCGCCCCAGCCGCCCTCACGCGCCCGCATGCTCACCGGGATCAGGGCCCGCAACGTGCGGGCGTCCGGGCGCTGACCGCGGTTGATCATCCACTCCCGCAGCGCGCCAGCCAGGACGGCCAGCACCACGTCGTTGGGCGTGCCGCCGTGCGTGCCCCGGATGGTGCGGATGTCGGCGAGCGGCAACCGGACGAACCCGAGCCGCCTGCTGGCCGAATCCGGCGCCCCCAACGGGGAGAACGGGTACGGCCGCGCGGCACGCAGCACCGCCGCCGTGATCGCCGCGTTCTCCCCGGCCTGGCTGAACGCCTCCGCGACCCCGTCCCGCAGCGCCTCCAGCGGCGAACGCGGATCGGCCGGCCGGTCGGCCGCGTCGATGAGCATGCGCGTGATCGGCAGCTCGTCCAGCAGCCCGGCGGCCACCGCGAACGCGCCGGCGCCGTCGGTGAACGCGTGGTGCAGCTTGAGCAGCAGCGCGAACCGGCCGTCCGCCAGGCCGGTCACCACGTGCAGGTCCCACAGCGGCCGGTCCATCGGCAGCGGCTGCTCCATCCACTCGGCCGCGTGCGTGGCGAGCGGGTCGTCGGCGTAGAACCCGGCCAGCCGGTGCACGTGGATGTGCCGGCGCGGATCGAATTGCGGGTCGTCCACCCAGGTCGCTCCGCCCGGCGGGAACAACGACGAACGGAACCGCTGGCGCAGGCGCGGGATCCGTCTCGCGCGCCGCGCGAGCAGATCGGCCAGCCGGTGCGGATCAACGGGGTCATCCGGTTGGAAGATCACCGCCGCCCCCATGTGCATGGGGGTGGATTCCCCTTCCAGGCAAAGGAAAGCCACGTCCAGCCCACTGAGCTGACGGCCAGCCATAGACGACCCCTCTACGGTCGGTGACACGGGATTGCCTGCTACTTGAGCAAACGGACGTGACGAAACGGTAGTCCATTTGTTTCCGCAGCGCTAACGGCTCCCGATTCTCACTCGAATGGGGTATCGGTCCTTTGTGGACGTGAAAATCGCGCGGATCTCCTTGTCGATCAAGGAAATACTTGCAATTTCACCTTCTTGCCGCGTTCGACCTGCTCGCCGGGCTCGGGATCCTGCCCGACGACGATGGAGAAGTTCCGCGTGCGGCCCTGCACGTCGGCCTGCAGCCCGGCGTCGGTGAGCAGCTGGATCGCGTCCTGCACCGGCCGTCCGAGCACGGACGGGACCTGGACCGCGGTGGAGGTGAACACGCCGACCCGCTTGTCGCCATGGCCGTCGATGGTGGTCCCTGCTGCCGGCGTGGTGCGGGTGACGCTGCCGCTCGGCACGTTCTCGGAGAACTCGGTGCCGGCATCGTAGGGCTCGAATCCGGCCTCCCTCAACCGCTGGAAGGCCTCATTCCGGCTCAACCCGACGACGCTGGGCACCGGCGACGGCGGCGGGCCTTGCGACAGGCCGATCCGCACCGGCGAGCCGATGGTGAGCTGCGTGCCGGGCTTCGGGTCGACCACGAGCACCTTCCCGGCAGGCACCGTGCTGCTGTAGGTGTCGATGCTCTCGTCCCGCCGCGGCGTGAGCCCGGCCGCCTTGACGGCCGCCTCCGCCTGCGCCAGCTCCGTGCCCGGGCTGATGTCGGGCACCGTCGGGCGGCCCGAGGACAGCACCAGGGTGACCGAGCTGCTCTTCTGCACCGACGTCCCGGCCTGCGGATCGCTGCCGATCGCCTTGCCGGCCGCGACGGTGTCGCTGAACTGGCGGGTCACGGTCACCGACAGGCCGGCGTCGTGCAGCGTCTTCTCCGCCGTGGCCTGGTCCAGGCCGGCCACCGGCGGGATCGAGATCGAGTCCGCGGCGTCCTCGCCGACGCTGAACCACCACACCCCGGTGCCGACCAGGGCCACCACGAGCGTGGCGATGACGGCCCACAGCACCACCGGGCGGCGCTGCACGAACGTCTTGAGGTCCTCCCGCGGCGGCGCGGGCGGGGGCGGCGGCACGGGCGCGGCCTGCGGGCGGACCATCGCGCGGGTGCCGCGCGGGCCCGCGATCGGGTCCGTGGTCGCGACCGGCG
The DNA here is from genome assembly GCF_040614195.1 of Amycolatopsis sp. NPDC006125. NCBI lineage: Bacteria > Bacillati > Actinomycetota > Actinomycetes > Pseudonocardiales > Pseudonocardiaceae > Amycolatopsis > Amycolatopsis sp. NPDC006125. Next base: position 58,795 of record NZ_JBEXTZ010000049.1, on the reverse strand, counting down.
CGAACGCGGGCACGGTCTTCTCCGGGTCCACGGGCGGGGCGGGCGCGGCGGGCACCTCCTTCGGCGGCAGCACCGGGATCGGCGCGGGCGCGATGCCCAGCGCCGCCCGCACGCGGCGCAGCTCCTGCAGGAACGCGGCGGCATCCGCGGGCCGTGCTTCCGGGTCGCGCCGTGTGGCGCGCAGCACCAGGTCGTCCAGCACCGCGGGCAGGCCGGGCTCGACCGTGCTGGGCGCCGGGACGTCGTCGTTCACGTGCCGGTAGGCGACCGAGATGGCGGTGTCGCCGGTGTAGGGCACCTGGCCGGTGAGCATCTCGTAGAGCACGATGCCCGCCGAGTAGACGTCGCCGCGCTCGCCCGCCATGCCGGTGGTGACCTGCTCGGGCGCCAGGTAGGACACGGTGCCCAGGATGATGCTCGAACTGGTCGTGCCCGCGCTCGCGACGGCACGCACGAGGCCGAAGTCGGCGACTTTCACCACCCCGGTCGGCGGGTGGCCGGTGGCGCCGATCAGCACGTTCTCCGGCTTCACGTCGCGGTGCACCAGGCCGGCCTGGTGCGCGGCCGACAACGCGGCGAGCATCTGCTCGGCCACGCTCAGCGCCAGCGGCACGTCGAGCTTGCCCCGCTGGTCCAGCAGGTCGCGCAGCGTGCCGCCGTCGACCAGCTCCATCACGAGGAACACGTGCGAGCGGTCGCCTGCCACGTCGACGCCCTGGTCGTGCACCGTGACCACGTTCGGGTGGTGCAGCTTCGCGGCCAGCCGCGCCTCGCGCTCGAAGCGCTCGACGAACGACCGGTCGTCGGCGAAGCGCGGGTCCATGACCTTGATGGCGACCGGACGGTCCAGCCTCGTGTCCGACCCCCGGTAGACGGCCGACATGCCGCCCCGCGCGAGGAGGCCGTCGACCCGGTAACGCCGCTCCAGTAGCGTCCCGGCCAGGCTGGTTTCCGTGCTCGTCACGCGCCCGATCGTACGGACTTTGCCGGAGTCCGTGGAGCCGCCCCGGACTGCCGTGGTGGAGCTTTCGTTACGCCGTTCGCGCGACATTGCGGACAACCAGGCCTGATGTGGCACCCTGTCTTGCGTGAGTGCGATCCCAGTCGCTGATGACATCCTCGACGCCGACGTGGCCGTGCTGTCGCTGGCGCAAGTGGCGGAGCAGATCGGCCTTTCGGTGAACAAGGTCCGGCAGCTGCTGCGGGACGGTCAGCTGCTCGCCGTGCGGCGCGACGGCGACCTGATGGTCCCGGCGGACTTCTTCGTCGGCGGTCAGCCGGTGAAGGGGCTGACCGGACTGCTGACGGTGCTCGCCGACGCCGGGTTCAGCCGCACGGAGATGCTGCGCTGGCTCTACGAGGCGGACGAGACGCTGCCCGGCAGCACCCCGATCAACGCCCTGCGCACCAACCACGGCACGGAGGTGAAGCGCCGCGCCCAGGCCATGGCGTTCTAGCGAAGAGGCGGGTGCGGAGTCGCACCCGCCTCCGCCCGGCAGGTGTCAGCCGTTCTGCGCGTCGCGCCAGGAGATCCACTTCTTCAGCAGGCCCAGGTCGTAGTCGGGGCCGCCGACGCCGACGGTGAACAGGCTCACGCCCAGCCCCCGCAGCTTCGGGCCCAGCTCATCCGGCTCGCCCTGCACGCCGGTGGAGATCTCGATCTCGCCTGCGTCGCGGCCGACGTCCGCGCAGTGCTGCTTCAGGATCCCGACCTTGCGCTCGACGGTCTCCGGGTCACCGAAGCCGTGCCAGATGTCGGCGTGCTTCGCGACCAGCTTCAGCGTCTTCTTCTCGCCGCCGCCGCCGATCAGCACCGGGATCTTGCGGGTGGGCGCCGGGTTGAGCTTGCCCAGCCGCGACTCGATGCGCGGCAGCGCCTCGGCCAGGTCGTCCAGGCGGCCGCCCGCGGTGCCGAACTCGTAGCCGTACTCGTCGTAGTCCTTCTCGAACCAGCCGGAGCCGATGCCGAGGATCAGGCGGCCGTCGCTGATGTGGTCGACCGTGCGCGCCATGTCGGCGAGCAGCTCGGGGTTGCGGTAGCTGTTGCAGGTGACCAGCGCGCCGATCTCGACCCGCGACGTCGACTCCGCCCAGGCGCCGAGCATGGTCCAGCACTCGAAGTGCTTGCCGTCGGGGTCGCCGTAGAGCGGGTAGAAGTGGTCCCAGTTGAAGATGATGTCGACGCCGAGGTCTTCGGCGGCGGAGGCGGTTTCGCGGATGGTCCGGTAGTCGGCGTGCTGCGGCTGGAGCTGCAGCCCGATCCGGATCGGCCTGGTGGTGTCGGTCATACCGCCAGCCTAGCCACACTCAGGACACCCGCGCAGGGCGGCGGAAGTGCTTGCCCCGCATGGACTTCCACCTGGATCGCACTCCAGGTGGAAGTCCACTGTGTACGACTCAGAAGGTGCGCTGGGTGGCGAGCTCGGCCAGCTCGGCGAGCCGGGTCGCCGCGGGTTCGGCCAGGCGGGCGCGCTCCAGCGCGGCCAGTGCGGTGCCGGTGAGCGCGGTGATGCGCTGCTCGACCGCGTCCACGGCGCCGACCTCGGTCAGCGTCCGGCGCACCGTGTCCACCTCGTCGTCGGCGAGGTCGGCGCCGATCGCGTCGGCGATGAGCTTGTGCTGCTCCGGGTCCTCGGCCAGCTGCAGGCCCAGCGCGACCAGCAGCGTGCGCTTGCCCTCGCGCAGGTCGTCGCCCGCCGGCTTGCCGGTGACCGACGGGTCGCCGAACACGCCGAGCAGGTCGTCCCGCAGCTGGAACGCCACGCCGAGGTCGTCGCCGAACTCGCGCAGCGTCGCGATGCGCTGCTCGTCCGCGCCGGCCAGCGCGGCGCCCAGGTGCAGCGGGCGCTGCACGGTGTAGGCGGCGGTCTTGAGGCGCGACACCCGCAGCGCGGCCTCCGGCGAGGTGTCACCGGTGGCCTGCGTGCGCACGTCCAGGTACTGGCCGGCGAGCACCTCGGTGCGCATCGCGCGCCACGCCGGTCGCGCGGCGTCGAGTGTCGCGGCGGGCAGCGGGGCGCTGTTGAACATGTCGTCCGCCCAGGCCAGCGCCAGGTCGCCGATCAGCACGGACGCGGCCAGGCCGAACGTCTCGGGGGCGCCGAGCCAGCCGTTCGCCCGGTGCTCGCGGGCGTAGGAGACGTGCACGGTGGGGCGGCCGCGGCGCGAGTCGGAGGAGTCGATGAGGTCGTCGTGGATCAACGCGCACGCCTGCACCAGTTCGAGGCTGGCGACGGCCTGCAGCACGCCCTCGGCGTCGGGGCCGTCCGGGTCGCCGCCCGCGCCGCGCCAGGCCCACCACGCGAACGTCGGCCGCAGCCGCTTGCCGCCGCCGAGCACGAAGCCGGTGAGCGTGTCGACGCCGGAGCCGAACACGGGCTGGGCGGCCCGGACGGCCGCGCCCGCCTCGGTGAGGAACGCGGCCAGGTGGCGTTCCAGGTGCTGGGGCAGGTCGGCGTCGAAGTCCATGCGCCTATCGTCGACGACATGCGCCGGGCGCGCTTGGCGGGGTGGCCGCGATGTGATCGGCGCCCGTAGGCTCGGCTCGTGGCGACCTTGGTGACGTTTCACGCCCATCCCGACGACGAGTGCATCGCCTGCGGCGGGATCATGCGCAAGGCCTTCGAGGAGGGGCACCGGGTGGTGCTCGTCGTCGCGACCCGCGGCGAGCACGGCGAGGTGCCGCCCGGCTTCCTCGCCGACGACGAGCCGCTGTGGCAGCGCCGGGTCGAGGAGACCAGGGCGGCGGCCGAGATCCTCGGCGCGAAACGGCTGGAGTTCCTGGGCTACACCGATTCCGGGATGATGGGCACGCCGGAGAACGACCTGCCCGGCTCGTTCTGGCGGGCGCCGGTGGAGGAGGCGGCGGCGAAGCTCGCGGCGATCCTGCGCGAGGAGCAGGCGGACGTGCTGACCGTCTACGACGACCACGGCACCTACGGCCACCCGGACCACATCCAGGTGCACCGCGTCGGGATGCGCGCCGCCGAGCTGGCCGGCACGCCGCGGGTGTACCAGAGCACGGTCAACACCGACCACATGCGGGCCGGGCTGGCGGAGTACGCCGCACGGGCCGCCGAGTCCGGCATCACGATCCCCGGTGTCGACGGCCTCGCCGAGCTGGGCAAGCCGGCCGCGGAGATCACCGCCGCGGTCGACGTGCGGCCGTGGCTGGAGGCCAAGCGCGCGGCGATGCGCGCGCACGCCAGCCAGATCAGCGAGCAGTCCCTGTTCCTGGCGATGCCCGACGACGCGTTCACCCACGCCTTCGGCACCGAGTGGTTCATCCGCGCGGGCCAGGGGCCGGGCATCACCGAAACCGACCTGATGGCGGGGCTCTAGACGAGTAATGCGGAAGTCCGGGTGGTGTCTGGAGACGGACGAAGGGTGTTCAAGATCCGTTTGTGATCGACGAGCGGCAGGTACTCATGGCGATCTGCGACCACGAACCCCACCTGCTTACCGAACGCCCCGGACTGCTGATCATCGCCGACAAGGGCTACGTCTCCCGCGAACTCGACCACTACCTCACCCAGCGCGGCGTCCGGCTGATCCGGTCGTCCTACCGCAACCGCAAGCCCCATCCCGGTGAGCCGCTGCTCAAGTCCATCCGCCAGCTCATCGAATCGGTCAACGACACCCTCACAGGCCAACTGAACCTGGAACAGCACGGCGGACGCACCATCGAAGGCCTCGGCGTCCGCATCGCCCAACGCCTCCTAGCCCTCACCGCCGCCATCCGGCACCACCGCGCCACCGGCCAACCCACCACCCGCTCCCTGACCGCCCACGACCACTAACCGAGTTACGCATCGCTCGTCTAGGCGTCGATGAGACCGATCCGCACCGTGCCGTCGGGGTCCACGGCCCAGCCGGAGTTGTGCGCGATCTCCCAGATGAGGCCGATCGGGTCGCGGAAGTGGCCGTGGTAGCCGCCGAACGCGGCCCGCTGGCCGGGTTTCAGGATCTCCGCACCGGCCCGCTCCGCGGCGTCCAGGCAGCGGTCCACCGCGTCCGGGCCGGGCAGGTTGTGGGACAGGGTCAGCCCGGCCGGGCCGGTGACGTCGGTGGTGTTCAGGTCCTCGGCGAACTTCACGGCGTCGAACAGGCCGAGCGCGACCCCGTGGGCGACCTGGAAGAACAGGATCTCGCCGGGCACGTCCAGCAGGGGCTTCCAGCCGAGCCCGTCCACGTAGAACGCCCTCGCGGCGTCGAGGTCCCGGGTGGACACCGTGATGATCTGCAGGCTTTGTTCCATACTCGGAGCATGGCAGCCGAGCCCGGGGAGGGCTTGAACGAAACGGACACCTACCGCGAACGGGTGGGTTCCGGTGTCGTGCGCTGCTGGTGGGCGCAGCGGGTGCCGGGCGAGTTCGTGCAGCGGGTGGTGCCGGACGCGGCGGCGGACGTGATCGTCGCGTCGACCGGCGCGGCCTACCTGGTGGGGCCCACGCTGGCGCCCGCGCTGCACCTGCTGCCGCCCGGCGCGGAGCTGCGCGGGTTGCGGCTGCGCACCGAGGCGACCGCGGCGGTGCTGGGCCTGCCGGGCGACGAGGTGCGGGACGCGGTGGTGCCGTTAAGCGCGGTGCTGCCGGACGCGGCCGCCCGCACGGTCGCGGAATCGGTGTGGCGCGGTGTTTTCCCGTCGGAGCTGCGGCCCCGGCCGGGTGATCCGCGGGTGCGGCACGCGGTGAGCCGGATTTGGCGGGGCGCGCCGCTGGACGCGGTGGCGGACGAGGTTTCGCTGACGGGCCGCCAGTTGCGCAGGCTGTTCACCGAGCAGGTCGGCCTCGGGCCCAAGGCGCTGCAGCGGATCGTGCGGTTCCAGCGTTTCCTGCGCAGCGCGGACGCCGTGCGCCCGTCTTCGCTGGCCGACTCCGCGGTGGCCGCCGGGTACGCCGACCAGGCCCACCTGACGCGCGAGACGCGTGACCTGGCCGGGGTCACGCCCGCGGTGCTGGTCCGGGAACGCCACGGCCTGGCCGCGCCGGACGCCGCGGGCGCGGTGGCCGTCTTCTAACGCGCCGGGAGGAGCCGCGGGTCCGTGGCGCCGTCCAGCCAGGCCCGCAGGACGTCGTTGAACAGGACGGGGTCCTCGACGTTCCAGACGTGGTGCATGCCGGGCGCGAGCCGGACCTGGGCCTGTGGCGCGATCCGTGCCAGCGTCGCCAAGGAGCGGCGCACCACCGGGTCTTCCTTCTCGCCCGCGACGGCCAGCAGCGGTCCCGTGTAGTGGCCGAGTTCCACCGGCACGCCGCCCGCGTACACGTCGGCGAACATCGCGGACGCGGTCTCGCGGCGCACCGACAACCCGTGCGCCACATAGCGTTCCTTGGCGTCGGCAGGCAGCCCGAAGCTCGTGGCCAGCGCCCGCCAGAACCACGGCGCCCGCCAGAACACCAGTTGCAGCCGGGCGATCAGGCGCACCGCGGCGCCGGGCCGCGCGAGCGGCGCCCCGGTCAGGAACGTCGAGCGGACGCGGCCGGGATGCCGGGCCAGCACCCGCACCGCCGTCACCGCGCCCAGCGAGAGCCCGACCAGGTCGAAGGGGCCGTCCACGCCGCACGCGCGCACCCGGTGCACCACGTCGTCGGCCACCGCGTCCAGCCCCGGCCAGTCCTCGTGGACCCGCTCGCCGAAACCGGGCAGGTCCGGCGTGAGCACGGTCCGGTCGGTCAGGGCTGGCACCTGCGGCTCCCACATCCAGTTCGCCGCGTTGCCGCCGTGCAGCATCACCAGCGGCGGGTGCGCCGCGGCCGTCCGCGCGTGGTGCACTTCGGGGAAGCCGGTCACGCGAACTCCTCCTCGACCTCGTCCAGCCAGGCGAGTTCGGCGCGCAGGTGCGCGAGGCCGTTGTCCAGCGTGGCCAGGCGGAGCCGGGCGGCGCGGTCGGGCGCGGCGGCCTCGGACCGCATGCCCTCGAACCGCTCCAGCCGCGCCTGCACCTCCTCCCGGCGCCGGGCGAGCAGCGACCGGAGGCCGTCGTCGTCGAGGCCGTCGCCGAAGAACACGCGCGCCAGGAACGGATCCCGCTCGACGTGGCGCTCCGGCTCGCCGGCGAGCCATTCGGCGAGAGCCGCCCGGCCCGCCGCGGTGATGCGGTGCTCCTGCCGGTCCGGCGCCCGTTCCCCGGGCACCTTCTCGACCTCGGCGTGGCCATCGGCGACGAGCCGGGCCAGCGTCCGGTAGATCTGCGCCCGGTCGGCCGACCAGAAGTGCCCGACGGTCGAGTCGAAGTGGCGTTTGAGGTCGTAACCGGTCATGGGCGCGATGGCGAGCAGGCCCAGGATGATGCGGGAGAGAACCACAGGGCTAGTAGACAACTCACCTATTCGACTTGTCAACTAGGGCGTGTCTGGCAAAGGTGCTGGCTGGTTGCTGGAATGGTGGACTTGCTGCCGGTGCGGACCGGTAAACCGGGGCGGCCGTTCTCCGACGCCCGGCGATGGCGGAGGGAATCATTTACCGCTACCGGTGCGGGATCGCGTGGCGGAATGTGCCTGCGGTGTTCGGGCGCCTGGCAAACAACCTGGACCTGGCACCGCCGCCTGGCCGCCCAGGGCGTCTGGGATGCGGTGCTGGCCCGGCCGCTGGCCACCCGCGGACGCGGCCGGGCAAGATCAACTGGGCGATCTCGGTGGATTCCACGATCGCCCGCGCCCACCAGCGCGCCACCACCATCACCCGCCACGCAGGGGGCTGGATCGAACTACACGAAACCCGGGATCGAGCCGCCCGACCACCAAGATCCACCGGCTGGCCGACGGCCACGGCCGCGCCTTGGTCACCCGGCTCACCGCCCGGCAGGCCGGAGACTCGCCGATGTTCGAACCGCTCATGGCCCACCTGCAGGTCCCCCGGCTGGGCGACGGCCGACCCGCACCCGACCCGACCTCGTGCGCGGCGACGAGGCCTACTCCTCCCGCGCCATCCGCCAACACCTGCGCCGCCGCGGAATTCGCGCGATCATCCCCGAACCCGCCGACCAGATCGGGCGCGGCAAAACGCCGCGGTTCTCGCGGCGGACGCCCACCCACCTTCAACGCCCACGACTACCGCGGCCGCAACGTCATCGAACGCTTCGACGAACTCGCCACCCGCTACCGCGCCGCCTAGGTGTGCTCGGAGATCAGCACCGCGCGGGTGCCCGGCTCCAGGGCCTGGAAGATGTGCTCCACGTCGCCCGGGTAGGCGATGTAGTCGCCGGGGGCGAGTTCCACCGGCTCGTCGGTCAGGCCCACCAGGGCGCGGCCCGCGCTGAGGACGACGTGCTCCACCACTCCGGGCATGTGCGGGTCCGAGCGGCGCGGCGGGCCCGGCTCGGCGGCGATGCGGAAGATGTCGCGGCGCGCGTTCGGTGGACAGGACGCCACGAGCGTTGCCACGTAGTCCGAGCGCTCCGAGTAGAACGTCGGCCCCTCGTCGGCGCGGATGACCTGCACCTGCGGCCGCACCGGTTCGACCAGTCGCGCGAAGGGCACGTCCAGCACCACGCTGAGCGCCCACAACGTTTCCACGCTCGGGTTGCCGCTACCGGATTCCAGCTGGGACAACGTCGACTTGGCGATACCCGCCCGCTTGGCGACCTCGCTGAGGGACAGCCCGGTGCGGGCGCGTTCCCGTCGCAGGGAAGCCGCGATGACGTCCAGTGGTGCGCCGCGCTCAGCCATGCGTGTTCGCTCCAGAAGTCCGGTTGTTCGCCTTGACGAACGCTTTGTCGGTGTTCAGTATGGAAGGTGATGCGTACGATATACCGAACACTCGACCGTCGCCTGCTGCGTGACGTCGCCCTGGTGGCGCTGGCCGACGGGGTCGTCGGCGTCTCCTACGGCGCCATCAGCACCGGGTCCGGCTTCGGCGCCTGGCTGCCGGTGGTGATGTCGTTGCTGGTGTTCGCCGGCGCGGCCCAGTTCCTGTTCGTCGGGCTGGTGGCCGCGGGCGGCAGCCCGTTCGCGGCCGCGGTCGCCGGGCTGCTGGTCAACAGCAGGCACCTGCCGTTCGGCATGGCGGTCAGCGAGGTGCTCGGCCGCCGCGGGCGCATCCTGGGCAGCCACCTGATGACGGACGAGAACGTGGCGTTCGCGCTTGCACAGGAGGACGCCGCGCGTCGTCGCACCGCCTACTGGGCCTGCGGGATCGCCATCTTCGTGGCCTGGAACCTTGGCGTGGTCGCGGGCGCCTTCGCGGGCACGGTCATCGGCGACACCGACGCGTTCGGGCTGGACGCCGCTTTCCCGGCCGTGTTGCTCGCGCTGGTGCTGCCGTCGCTGAAGGACCGCGGCACCCGGCACGCGGCGCTGGCCGGCGCGGTGGTCGCGCTCGCGGCCACCCCGTTCCTGCCCGCGGGCCTGCCGGTGCTGCTCGCGCTGGCCGGGGTGCTGGTCCTGGTGGTGCGGCGATGACCCTGCTGATCGCGATCGCGGTGCTCGCCGCGGGCACTTTCGCTTTCCGGTTCGCCGGGCCGTTGCTGCAGTCGAGGATCCAGCTCTCGCCCAGGGTGCAGAACCTGATGGCGGTCTCGGCGACGGTCCTGCTGGTCGCCGTGGTGGCGACGAGCGCGCTCGCGGAGGGCCACGGTTTCGCCGGGTTCGCCCGCCCGATCGGGGTTGCCGTCGGCGGCGTGCTCGCCTGGCGGAAGGCGCCGTTCCTGGTGGTGGTCGTCGCCGCCGCGGCGGTCACCGCGCTGCTGCGGCTGGCCGGCGTGCCCTAGCCCTGCCAGGGGCGCACGGAACCCCAGCCCCACACCGGCATCGGCTCGTCGACGGCGGGGCGCGCGCCGGGACGCGAGAAGAACACCGCCAGCCGGGTGCCCCACTCCAGGTAGGCGACGAACGCCGAGCGGAACTCCGGGTCCGACGGCAGGCCCACCTCGTCCGCGGTCTCCAGCAGCAGGTCGACCCAGCGGCGGCGCTGCTCTTCGGTGATCGCCTTGCCGAGGTGCTTCGACACCATGTGGCGGTGACCGCCGCGGCGCGTGCTGTAGTCCTTCGGACCGCCGAACACCTCGCCGACCCACTGCGCGACGTGCTGCGCGTGCTCGGCGTCCGTGCCGGCGAACAGCGGCGCGAGCAGGTCTTCCGCAGGCACTTTCCGGTAGAAGGCGGTGAACAGCTTCTCGAACGCCTCGGCGCCGCCCGCCCACTCGTACAGGCTCGGCAGCGGACTGCCGATGTCGACGGGTTCGTAGTGGCGCATTTCCTCGATGGCGTCGACGAAACCGCGGACCTCGGCGAAGAAGGGCGGGAAGTGCGGGCCCTTCCGGAAGCCGGTCAGGTGCGCGTCGGCGGAGGTCCAGGTCAGCCGGACGACGTAGCACTGCGGTTCGTCCACGCAGCGGGTCATCTCGAAGTCGTGGCACTCGGGAGCGGCGGCCAGGTGCGCGGACGCGCGCCGGTAGGCGTCCTCGAATTCCGCGCCCTGCCCGGCGGGAATCCGGTACCGGATGTATTCGGTGAGCATCGGTCAAGTCGAGCACCTGTGCGGTGGCCCGGCAAGTACGTACTTTGTGGTGCGTGGACACGACTCGCACGCGCTACCACTGCCCGGTCGAACTCGCCGTCGACGTCATCGGCGGCAAGTGGGCCGTGGTGGTGCTGGCGTACCTGAAGGAGCGCGACCACCGGTACGGCGAGCTGCGCAGGCGGATGCCGGGGATCAGCGAGAAGGTGCTGACGACGCGGTTGCGGGAACTGGAGGCGGCCGGGCTGGTGGAGAGGTTCGTGCACGACGGCGGGGTCCGTTCGGTCACCTACCGGCTCTCCGCGGAGGGCGCCGAGCTGGCTCCGGCGCTGCAGATCCTGCACGACTGGGGACAGCGCCGGGCCGAACGGGAGGGGGTGCGCATCGAACCGGCCGGGTAGCGGCGGTTCCGGTCAACCGTGCAGCCGGTTGGCCTCCGCGCGGATCGCTTCCGACAGCGCCGCCGTGGGGCCGCGTGGTGTGGTCGAGCGGGTGGTCAGCAGGAACTGCACCTCGCCCGGGTCGGGCAGTCCGTGGCCGGCCGGCAGCTCCACCAGCCCGGCCGGGATCAGGCTCCGCGCGAACACCACGACACCGAGACCGGCGAGCGCCGCGGCGCGGAGGCCGTTCAGGCTGCCGCTCGTGCAGACGATACGCCACGGCTTTCCGTTGTCCTGCAACGACTCCAGTGCCCTGGCGCGGGTGATGCTCGGCGGCGGATACGCGATCAGCGGCACCGGCGCGCCCGGCTCCAGCTCGAACCCCTCGCGCCCCACCCACACCAGCGGATCCGTCCACAACGGACTTCCCGCCTCGTCGCCCGCGCGCCGCTTGCCCAGCACCAGGTCCAGCTCGCCCGCGCGCAGCTTTTCGTAGAGCACACCGGACAGATCCACGGTCAGTTCGAGGTCCACCAGCGGATGCAGCCGCCGGAACTCGCGCAGGATCTCCGGCAGCGGCCCGACCACGAAGTCCTCCGAGGCGCCGAACCGCACCCGCCCGCGCAACTCCGGCCCGGCGAAGTAGGCCAGCGCCCGCTCGATGTCCTCCAGGATCGTCCCGGCGAACCCGATCATCGCCTCACCGTCCGGCGTCAGCGACACCGAATGGGTGTCGCGCAGCAGGAGTTGCTGCGAGGTCGCCTCTTCGAGCTTGCGCACGTGCTGGCTCACCGTGGACTGCCGCAGCCCGAGCCGCTGCCCGGCGCGCGTGAAGCTGCGCGTCTCGGCCACCGTCAGGAACGTCCGCAGCCACACGGGATCGAGCACACCGGCCTCCATCGCGAATCGCGATAGCAGTTATGCCCTTCATCATACTTCACAATCGGCCCAGTCCGGCGGACCATCGGGAGCGTGAAAAGCCCCGCCGCGCTCCTCGCCAAGCTCCGCATCGACCCGTTCATCATCGGCATCCTCGCCGCGGTCGGGGTCGCCTGCCTGGTGCCGGCGCGCGGCCAGGGCGCGGAGATCGCCTCCTGGGTCACCTCGATCGGCGTCGGCGCGCTGTTCTTCCTCTACGGCGCGCGCCTGTCCACCGCCGAGGCCGTGGCCGGCTTCAAGCACTGGCGGCTGCACCTGGTGATCCTGGCCACGACGTTCGTGCTGTTCCCGCTGCTCGGCTTGACCACCAAACTGCTCGTGCCGTCCGTGCTGACCCCCGCGCTGGCCGCCGGCGTGATCTTCCTGTGCACGCTGCCCTCGACGGTCAACTCCTCGATCGCGTTCACCTCGATCGCCAAGGGCAACGTGGCCGCCGCCATCTGCGCGGCGTCGTTCTCCAGCCTGCTGGGCATCGTCATCACCCCGCTGCTGGTCGGCCTGCTGCTGCACAGCACCGGCAACGGCTTCTCGCTCGACGCGGTCACCTCGATCGTGCTGCAGCTGCTCGTGCCGTTCGTCGCCGGGCAGATCGCGCGGCGCTGGATCGGCGGGTTCATCACGCGCCACAAGAAGGTCCTCGGCCGCGCCGACCGCACCGTCATCCTGATGGTCGTCTACGCGGCGTTCAGCGAGGGCGTCGTGGCCGGGATCTGGCACCAGCTGACGCCGCTCGCGCTCGGCGGGCTGGTGGTCGTCAACCTCGCGTTGTTCTACATCGTGTTCTGGACCCTCAAGCTGGTCACGCCGAAGCTGGGCTTCGGCCGCGCGGACCGCGTGGCGATCATCTTCGCCGGGTCGAAGAAGAGTCTCGCCAGCGGGCTGCCGATGGCCGCGGTCCTGTTCCCGGCGCAGACGGTCGGCCTGATCGTGCTGCCGCTGATGCTGTTCCACCAGGCCCAGCTCATGATCTGCGCGGTGCTCGCCAGGCGGTGGGGCGCCAAGGCGGGCGCGGACCAACCCGCTGCGACCGCGGTGCGTTAGCCCTTCCCAGGTGGCGGACCTCATTTCCCACCTTTCGGACACCGGTTACCATTGCCCGCATGACGTCGGTGATCGAGCGCCTGCGAGGGGAGTCCCCGGCGTTCTCCATTGAGTTCTTCCCGCCCCGCGACGCGGCCGACGAAGCCGTGCTGTGGCGGTCGATCCGCGAGCTGGAACCGCTGGACCCCGCCTACATGTCGATCACCTACGGCGCGGGCGGGTCGAGCCGGGACGGCACCATCCGCAGCATCGCGCGGGTGGCGACCGAGACCACGCTGGTGCCGATGGCCCACCTGACCGCGGTGGACCACTCCGTCGCCGAGCTGCGCAACGTCATCGGCTGGTACGCCGCCGTCGGCGTGCGCAACATCCTCGCGCTGCGCGGCGACCCGCCGGGCGACCCGTACGGCGAGTGGGTGCCGCACCCGCAGGGCCTGAGCTACGCCGAGGAGCTGGTCGCGCTCGTCCGCTCGCTGGGCGACTTCTGCGTCGGCGTCTCCGCGTTCCCCTACGGCCACCCGCGCTCGCTCGACCTGGACACCGACACGAAGTACCTGGTGCGCAAGTTCCGCGCGGGCGCCGACTTCGGCATCGCCCAGCTGTTCTTCGAGGCCGAGGACTTCCTGCGGCTGCGCGACCGGGTCGCCGCCGCGGGCTGCGACGCGCTGGTCATCCCCGGCGTGATGCCGCTGACCACGCCGCGCACCCTGCACACCACGATCCGGCTGTCCGGCGCGCCCGCGCCGCAGCGGCTGCTGGACCGGCTCGAACCGCTGGCCGGCGACCCGAAGGCGTTCCGCGCCGAGGGCCTGGACGTGGTCACCGAGCTGTGCGAGCGGCTCATCGCCGAAGGCGTGCCGGACCTGCACTTCTACACCTTCAACCGGTCCAAGGCGACCCGCGAGGTGGTCCACCGGCTCGGCCTGGTGCCCGCTCGCGCGTAAACCCGGTTGCCGCGCCAGGTAGGTTGCATCCATGGGCGTGCACCAGATCTGTGACCAGTTCGTCGAGGACTTCGCCGCCGCGCACCCCGTCGCGGCGACCGAGATGGGCATCCCGGGCTACGACGACCAGCTCACCGACTACTCGCCGGAGGGCTACGCCGCCCGCGCCGCGCTGGAGCGGCGGGCGCTGGAGGCCGTCACCGCCGCCGAGCCCGCCGACGCCGGGGAGCGCGCGGCCAAGGCCGTGTTCACCGAGCGGATCGGGCTGGACCTGGAGATCCACGACGCCGGCCTGGACGTCGCGTCGCTGAACGTCATCGCGAGCCCGGTGCAGGACCTGCGCATGGTGTTCGACCTCATGCCCACCGACACGCCCGAGCAGTGGGCGACCATCGCCAAGCGCCTGGCGAAGGTCCCGGACGCGGTCGACGGCATCCGCGCGTCCCTGCTCGCCGCCGTCGAAGCCGGCAACGCGCCCGCGCTGCGCCAGGTCACCAAGGTCGCCGAGCAGGCCGAGACGTGGGCCGGGCTGTCCGGGGAGACCGGCTTCTTCCAGAACATGGTCGCCGGCGCGCCCGACGGTGCGCCGCGCGCGGACCTCGACCGCGGTGCCCGCGCCGCCCAGGAGGCCTACGCCGAGCTCGCCGGGTTCCTGCGGGCCGAACTGGCGCCGAAGGCCCGCGCGAAGGACGCCGTCGGCGAGGACGCCTACCGGCTCTGGTCGCGGTACTTCATCGGCGCGAAGCTCGACCCGCGCGAGTCCTACGAGTGGGGCTGGGCCGAGTTCCTGCGGCTGGAAGCCGAGATGAAGGCCGTCGCCGAGCGCATCGCGCCGGGCGGCACGCTCGCCGACGCCGCCGCGGCGCTGGACGCGAACCCGCGCTACCAGGTCCAGGGCCGGGACGCGTTCCAGCGGTGGATGCAGGAACTGTCCGACACCGCGCTGGCCGACCTGCGCGGCAAGCACTTCGACATCCCGGACCCGCTGATGGCCCTGGACTGCCGCATCGCCCCGCCCGGCGGCGGCGCCGGCGCGTACTACACGGGCCCGAACGAGGACTTCACCCGTCCCGGCACCATGTGGTGGTCGCTGCCGCCGGGCCGCGACGAGTTCACCACCTGGCGCGAGGTCAGCACCGTCTACCACGAGGGCGTGCCGGGCCACCACCTGCAGATCGCCACCGCCGTGCACGAGCAGTCGCTCAACCGGTTCCAGCGGCTGCTGGCGTTCACGTCCGGGCACGGCGAGGGCTGGGCGCTCTACGCCGAGCGGCTGATGCAGGACCTCGGCTACCTCGCCGACGACGGCGACCTGCTCGGCATGCTGTCCGAGCAGCTGTTCCGCGCCGCGCGGGTGATCGTCGACTTCGGCATGCACCTGGAGCTGGAGATCCCGTCCGGCACCGGCTTCCACGAGGGCGAGCGGTGGACGCCCGACCTCGGCCTGGAGTTCATGCTGACCCGCACGATCACCGACGAGCCGCTGGTGCGCGACGAGATCAACCGCTACCTCGGCTGGCCCGGCCAGGCCCCGGCGTACAAGCTGGGGGAGCGCCTGTGGATCGAGGCGCGGGAGGACGCGCGCAAGCGCCAGGGCGACGCGTTCGACCTCAAGGACTTCCACACGAAGGCCCTCCGCCTGGGCGGCATGGGCCTGGACACCCTCCGCGAACAGCTCGCCGAACTCGACTAGGGGAGTTTCAACCATGGCTTGCGTGGTGGTGCGGGTAGCGGCCCCTCCCGCCAGCCCACCACCACCCTCAACGGACGCGCTCCGCGCGACTGGCTCGATTCCAGGCGGCCCCTGGCTGTGGGATCGCCTCCTCATGAATGCCGATTCACCACGTCGGCGCTGTCTTCGCCAGGAACCACCTCAGAACCCGCGGCGGTGCCGGCTGACGGCCCCACCGCAAGCGGCTCCGCCGCTTAGGAACAACGACTGAAGGACATCGTGATGCACCGGGTCTTCCTCGTCACCCCGCCGCCCCCGGCCTAGCGGGGCGGTCGCTTCTCGCCGCACTTCTGCGGCGCCACAAGGCATCACGGGTTTCGTGATGCCGCATCGCCCCGCGTCCACGGCATTGTCCACATCAGACGCAGGAGCGAATTTCCCATGTCCGTTTCCGTCGAGGCGCCCGCGCGCGCCCGATCGTCGTTGACCCTGCTCGTCGCCGGGGTGCTGTGGGGCACCGGTGGGCTGTCCGGGTCGCTGCTCGCCACCCGCGGTGGTCTTTCCGCGATTTCCGTTGCCACGTACCGGTTGCTGCTCGGCGGCGCCGCGCTCGTGGTCTTCCTGTGGCTCTCCCGCGGCCTCCGCGGGATGGTCTGGACCAAGCCGGTGGTTCGCCGGATCGCGCTGGCCGGCGGGCTACTCGGCTCGTTCCAGGCGGCGTACTTCGCGGCGGTCACGCTGACCTCGGTCGGCACCGCGACGATGGTCACCATCGGCAGCGTGCCGGTCTTCGTCACCGCCGCCACGGCCGTCCGCGCCCGCCGCCTGCCCGGCCCGCTGACCCTGGTCTCGGTCGCGCTCGGGCTGGCCGGGCTCGCGCTGCTGTCCGCCACCCCCGGCCAGGGCGGCTGGCGGCTGCTCGGCGGCGTGGCGTTCGCACTGGCCGCCGGCGCCGGCTTCAGCGTGCTGACGCTGGCGCTGCGCCGTCCCGTCGAAGGCCTGGACTACCAGCGCACCACCGCGTTCGGGCTGCTCACCGGCGGGCTCCTGCTGCTGCCAGCCGGGCTGGTCCTCGGCATGGCGCTGCCGCTGCGGCTGGACGTCCTCGCGGTCGCGCTGTACTTCGGCGTCGTGCCGACCGGCTTGGGGTACGTGCTGTACTTCCGCGTCCTCGGCGCCGCGCGGCCCGTCGTGGCGGCGCTCGCGACCCTGCTGGAACCCCTCACCGCGGCGATCCTGTCCGCCGTCGTCCTGCACGAGGACCTCGGCGTCCAGGGCTGGTGCGGCGGCGCACTGCTCGGCGCCGGACTGCTGGTGGGCTACCTGCGGTCCTGAGGCTCCAGCGGCAGGGTGCGGCCGAGGATGGCGAACGGGCGTGGATCACCGGCGAAGTGGTAGTCGCGCAGCGCGTCGACGAAACCCAGGCGCCGGTACAGCTTCCACGCCCGGCTCGGCCCCTCCGGCGTGGACAGCAGGACGTGCCGGTTGGGCACGCCGTCGAGCAGGCGGCGCAGCAGGTCCTCGCCGATCCCGCGGGCCTGGCTCGCCGGGCGGACGTGGATCTCGGTCAGCTCGAAGTAGTCGGCCAGCCACTGCTGGGCGAGCTGCTCGCCGCCCGCGGAGGTCAGCCCGCGCCGCACCTGCTCGTGCCACCACTGGCCGGGCGCGCCCCGGTAGCCGTAGGCGATGCCGAGCATCGTGCCCTCGGCGTCGAACGCGGCGATGCAGCGCCAGCCCTCGCGCAGGGCGTGCGTGAGCCACATCGGGGCGCGCTGCTCGGCCGTGCCCGGCGGGTAGCGCATCGCCTCGACGTAGATGGCGAGCGCTTCCCGCAGCCGGGTGCGGAAGTCGTCGGCGGACAGCTGGGTGTAGTGCAGGGAGGTGGTCATGACGCGACGTCCGCGGGCTGTCCGCCGGTGACGGCGACGAGGTCGGCGAAGGTGGTCGGGAAGACCGACTTGGCGTGCCCGGCCGCCGCCCACACCGTGTCGTAGGCCTGCAGCGCGGTGTCGACGAGGGTGAGCACCGGGGCCGGATGCCCGACCGGGGCGACGCCGCCGATGGCCTGCCCGGTGTGCTCGCGCACGAACGCCGGGTCGGCCTTCTCCACCGACTCGGCGCCGGCCAGCGCGGCGAGGGTGTCCGTGTTGGCCCGGTGGGCGCCCGAGGTCAGCGACAGCAGCGGGACGGTGCGGTCGGCGAACACCGCGCGGAAGACGAGGCTGTTGGCGATCGCGCCGGTCTCGACCCCGAGGGCCTCGGCGGCCTGCGCGGCCGTGCGCACCTCGGCCGGCAGGATGCGGATGCCGGCAGCGGCGTCGTGCTTGCCCGCCTCGGCGAGCGCGGCAGCGACCTTGGCCACCGCCGGATGGTCCAGGCTGCTCATACCGATATGAGATCACGGGCCGCGGCCGGTGGCGACGCGTATCCCCGCCCAGTCGTCCGGAGCGGCCCGGGAGTTCCCGGCCGTGGGACTTTTCACGCCCGCCCGTCGAGCGTGTTTTTCCTTGTCCGCCAACGATATCGTGAGCCGATCCGTGCGAAAGGTGGCCCCGCATGTTCTCCTCCCCGGCATGGCTCGGCTGGTCGCTGGCCGGCCTGTTCACGGTGCTCGCGGTCTTCTCCCTGATCCAGGTCCTCGCCCCGGCGGCCCGGTCGTGGGCGGCGTGCTGCGACGGGGTGACCGGCGACCGCGAGTCCGCGCTCGCGCACTCGGTGATGGCCGTGGCGATGGCGCTGATGTTCGTGCCGTGGGGGAACTCCGTCCCGGCGATCGCCTGGAACGTCGTGTTCGTTGCGATGGCCGCCTGGTTCGCGGCCACGCTGTTCCGCGCCGCGCCCGGCCTGCCGCGGTGGCGCTCCGCGGCGACGCACCACCTGCTGGGCGCGGTGGCGATGCTCGCGATGGTCAGCGCCATGGGCGGCGCGCCCGCGGCGAGCGGTGACCACGGCGGCCACTCCAGCGCGTCCGCCGGGTTCCTGCTGCCCGCCGTGATGGCCGGTCTGGTCGTGTACTTCGCCGCCGACACCGCCCTGTCCGGCTGGCGCGCGGTGCGGGGCGGGCCCGGCGGTCGTGGCACGGGCGCCGCGCGGGCCATGATGGGCGCCGGCATGGCCGCGATGCTCGTGCCGATGCTCTAAACGGGTTGAGTCTCCCCTAGCTGGAGGCTTTAGCGTCGCGCCCATGACGATCACGGTTCTGGACACCTACCCCGCCATGCGGCGGATCCTGCGCGCCCCGCGGGAGGAGCGGGTCGCGCTGCTCGAAGCGATGCTGCGGCCCGCCGCAGGCATGTACCGCTACTTCCCCGGCGAGGTGGACCTCGTCGCGATGCACCGCATGGGCTCGGGTTTCCCGCTCGACCGCGACGAGGACAAGTGCCTGGAGGCGCTGGAGGCGCTGCACGACGCGGATGCGTGGGGCCGGATCGAGCGCGCGCTGCGCGACGCCGTCGCCGTGCAGCTGGAGGCGACCCCGGAGCTCGCGGTGCCCGGCATCACCGTCCTGATCGTCCTCGGCGACCCCGGTGACGAGCACTTCATGGGCACGAGCCTGGGCATGACGGCCAACGGCAGCGTGTCCGGCTACCTGTTCCTCAACTTCTGGCCGTTCCCGGAGAACCTGGCGCGGCTGGAGACGACCGCCGTCCACGAGCTGAACCACAACCTCCGCTACTCCAGCGGCGGCGTGGTCTGGGACCCGGCCACGGTCACGGTGGGGGAGCAGGTGGTGTCCGAGGGGCTCGCGGACGCGTTCGCCCGCCAGCTGTACGGCGACGAGCTCGGCTACGCCCGCGTCGGCCTGCCGCACCTGCACGACGACGCGGTGTTCGCCAAGGTCGTCTCCGGCCTGGAGGTGACCGGCATGCAGAACTTCACCGCGTGGGTGCACGGCGACGCGCACGCGATCCGGTACGGCGCCACGCCGGTCGGACTGCCCACCGGCGCCGGTTACGCCGTGGGCAACCGGCTGGTCGACGCGTACCTGGCCGCGACGGGGCGCACCGCGGCGCAGGCGCTGCTGGTGGACAGCCGGGAGGTCATCGACACCGCCCTCAGCTCGATGAACGCCGCCCCCGGACGATGACCGCGGCGACGGCGGCGACCACGACCACGGCGAGGACGATCCACGCCCAGGCCGGGAAGCCGCCGTCGTCCGGCGTCTCGGCCGCCTGCGGGGCGGCCGGGCTCTCCGTGGCGGTGAACGAGTGCGTGACCGCAGTCGGCGACGGTGTGGAGGCGGGCGCCGTGAGCGAGAAGTTGATCCGGCCGCTGATCGGGTCGCCGTCGGCCGTGACGATCGACCAGGTGAGCACGTAGGCCCCGGCGGGACCGGACGGCTGGACCGGCGCGGTGAGGGTCCGCTCGGTCACCGTCGCCGGGCCGACCTGCCACTGCGCGCCGTCCGGGCCGGTGATCCGGATCGGGTCGGCCGGGAGCGTGAACGCGCCGCCGAACTTGAGGCTCACCTGCCGCGGCGCGGTGGACAGCGCCGCGCCTTCGGCCGGGTCGCTGCTCTGCAGCGTGGTGTGGGCCGATGCGGCGGGCGCGGCGGCCAGCAGCGCCGTGCCGGCCAGTGCGAGCGCGACGGACAGACGCCGGACGAGCATGGGCGCACCTTCCTGGGGGAGTCGGGTGTGGGAGGCCCGTGATCCACGTCGTCCGCGAACGCGGGAAAGTTCCCGCGGCATTGAACCACTTTCCCGCGCGTTGTGCGGGGGGTGTGTGACACCGGGCAGGTGGGCTGGGCGGCGGACCGGCCCGGCGTGACGTCGTGCAGGTCGCCGGGTCCCCGGGGCGAGTTCCGCGGAATTTCCGTTCTGACCCGATCGTGTGATCGAACGCGCTGGAGTGCGGCACACCACGTCATTCGAGGACTTGAACGAACAGGTGTTCGAAGCTACGCTGGAACTCGCTCGAACAAGAGTTCGACATCCGGTGAGCGCTCGCCGGTCAGGCCACCCGGTGCCGGAACGGGGGAAGCGTTTCGGCACCGGGGGCCGCCACCAGCACGTTGTTCCGAGGGAGGGGCAATGTCCATTGCCATCGCATCCCACGCCGAGGAGAGGCAGCCGGCGCTGCCGCTACCGGTCCGTCCTCCGGCGGCACCCGCCGCCACGGCCCTGCTCGCCGACGCCCGGCGGGGCCTCGCCGAGGCCCGGCACGCCGCCCAGCCGGCGCCCAGGTTCATCGCGGCGTACCTGGCCGCGCTCCGCGCGGGCGCCGCGGTGCTCGCGGCGAGCGGCCGTCCGCACCGCGGCCGGGCCCGCCCGGCCAGCGTCTGGGTGCTGCTCGAGACGGCGGCGCCCGAGCTGACCGACTGGACGGCCTACTTCGCCGCGCACTCGGCGGCCCGCGCCGCCGCGCAGGCGGGCAACACCCGCCGGATCACCCCCGAACGGGCCGACGAGCTGCTGCGCCAGTCCGCGTTGTTCGTCGAGCTGGCCCGCGACCTCGTCCACGGGCGGACGCCCGTGACCCCGAGCCGGGTGCGGCAGTGCGACGCGCCGCCGACCCTGAGGAAGGCGTCCCGAAGGCGATGACCGGGCAAGCACTCGTCGACCACGGCCGCCTGCTGGACGTGCTGGGCGCCGAGGTCGACCGGCTCACCGCGACGGCGCGGGAGGCGGCGCCGGACACGCCGGTCCCCACCACACCCGGTCTCACGATCGGGGAGGTGGTCCGGCACGTCGGCGGCGTCTATCGCGTCGCCACGGGTTGGATGACCGAGGGCAGGCGCCCCTCGGACTGGCAGCGGGACCCAGCGGACGGCCAGAGCGGTGAGGAGTACCTGCGGGAGGGGTTCGCGGCGCTGTACCGCGAGCTGACCTCGCACGACCCCGCCGAGCACGCGGCCAGTTGGTGGCCCGCCGACCGCACCTACGGGTTCTGGTGCCGCCGCATGGCGCACGAGACCACGGTGCACCGGATCGACCTCCAGAACGCCGCGAACCGGATCGTCACCGAGGTCGACGAAGACGTGGCGATCGACGGCATCGACGAGATCCTGGCGCTGTGGTTCGGGCAGCGGCTGCCGATGCTCGGACTGTCCGGCACGTTCACCGGATCGGTCGGGATCCGCACCGGTGGCCACGACTGGATCGCCCGCGCGGGGCCCGGTGAGACGGTCGCCTGGCGCTGTTCGGCCGCCGACACCGACCGGGCGAACGGACTGGTCACCGGTCCGCCGATGGCGGTCTACCAGTGGCTGTGGGGCAGGCTCGGGCACGGGTCGGTCACCTGGGAGCGGAGCGACGATTCGATCGGGCAGTTCTGGGCGCTGCTGCGCCTGGCGACGAAGTGAAAATTCCAGGACGTGGGGAAGCGTTGCTGGATATCGTCCCGGGCATGGCGACACGACTGGACAGCCTCGTGATCGACGCGAACCGGCCCCGGGAGCTGGCGGAGTTCTGGGCGCAGCTGCTCGGCTGGACGATCACCTTCGCCGACGACGAGGAGATCGACGTCGAGGCGCCCGGGGACGACGGCCTCCTGCTGGTCTTCGGCACCGTGCCGGAGGCCAAGGACCCGGCCGTGAAGAACCGGGTGCACCTCGACCTCGCCAGCACGTCGCCGTCGGACCAGGCGGCCAAGGTGGACCGGGCCCTGGCCCTGGGCGCGCGCAAGCGCGACATCGGCCAGGGCGCGGTCCCCTGGGAGGTGCTGGCCGACCCGGAGGGCAACGAATTCTGCGTGCTCGAACCCCGGCCCGGCTACACCACGACGGAGGCCATCGCGGCGGTCGTCGTGGACGCCCGCGATCCCTTGGCGCTGGCCGGTTTCTGGGCCGAGGCCGCGGGGTGGCGGATCGGCAACCAGGAGCCGGTGATCGTCGGGCTGCGCGCGCCGACCGGGCGCGGGCCGTGGCTGGAGTTCCTGCGCAGCGACGAGGCGAAGGCCGGCAAGAACCGGCTGCACCTGGACGTCGCGCCGTTCGCGGACGGCGACACCGCGGCCGAGGCGGACCGGTTGTGCGGGCTCGGCGCGCGGCGGATCGACATCGGTCAGGGCGACGTCCCGTGGGACGTGCTGGCCGATCCGGAGGGCAACGAGTTCTGCGTGCTGTCGCCGCGCTGAGTGTTTCGGCGCCGTTGCGGCGGCGGCCGGAGCCTGACACGGGCGAAACACACGCGTCCACGCTCGGCAACAACCGTGGGCGATCGTTATGGGATGTTGATTCGCACGCGAAGAGCGGTGCCGCAGCCGGTCGTCGAGGACGAGGTCTCGTCGGCCGTCTGGCGGGTCCGCATCCGGATGGACGACCACCCCGGCATGCTGGCGCGCATCGCGATCCGGATGGCCGACCTGGAGTGCAACATCCTGGGGCTGAACGTGCTCCCGGTGCCGGGCGGGGTGCTCGACGAGGTGGTGATCCGGCCCGCGACCGGGCTCACCAAGGAGCAGCTCGTCGCGGCGATCCAGGCCGAGGGGTGCGAGTGCTCGTGCATCACCGACGCCGACGTGCGCGAGCTGGTGGACGCCTCCGCCGCGACGCTCACCGCGGCCGCGCGGGCGGTCGACGACCCGTCGCGCCGGGCCGAGGTGCTGCGTGAGGTGCTGACCGCGGATCTCGTCACGGTCGTGCCGCTGGCCGAGGCCAACCCAGCGCGCGTCGAGGGCGGCCACCGGGTGGTGTTCGCGGTGGACGGGGAGACCGCGCTGGTAGCCCGGCGGCGGTGGGCCCCGTTCGTGCAGCTGGAACTGACCCGCGCGGAGGCGCTGCTGGGACTGCTGGACGGCGCGCGGCGCAACGTGTCCAGCCCGCTGGCCCTGACCTGCGCCGACGGCGCGGCGGTCGTGCTGCGCGAAGGCAAGCCGGCCGACGCCGAGGCGGTGTCCGCGATGCACGCGCGGTGCTCGATGACCACGCTCTTCGCGCGCTACCACACGGGGATGCGCACCATGCCGCGCCGCTGGCTGCACCGGCTGCTGGTGCCGCCGCGGGGGATGAGCCTGCTCGCGGTGTGCGGGCGCGAGGTGATCGGCGTCGGACAGCTCATCCCCGGCCCGACGGGCGAGATCGCCGAGGTGTCGCTGCTCGTCGAGGACGGCTGGCAGCGCAACGGCGTGGGCACCGCGCTGATGGGCCGCCTGGCGGAGATCGCCGCGGCGCGCGGCTGCCGCAGGCTGGTGGCGGTGTCACTGCCCGGGCGGGACGGCATCTACCGGACCGCGCGGCGGGCGGGACTGGCGCCGGAGCCGCCGGAGGAGGAGGGGCTGATGCGGATCGATCTGGAGGCCGCGGGTGCTCGGGTGCTGAGCGAGCTGTAGCCCGCGGCGACGGTCGCCGCAGTGATGGCTTCCGCGCGCTGTCGGCGCGGAAGCCGCGGGCGCGCCGCGAGATCGCTTTCCCACAACGCGCTGGGTCGCCCAAGATCGCCGCGCGGGGCGGCTCGGGGCCGCGCTCGTCGCGGCCCTCACGACGCCCGGGGAGTGCCCGCCGAGACGGTCGTGTCGTTGGCGGAGCTCCGCAGCCTTCCGGCGATGCCCAGCGCAGCGCCCACCGCGGCTCGCGGGCCACGCTCACCGGGCTCGCGGCCGCCTCTGCGCGAGGGTCAGCGGTTCCAGAACCAGTCCTTGTCACGCGCCTGCTTGAGCGCCTGCCGCTTCCGGTCCTTCTCCAGCCGGTCGAGGTAGAGCACGCCGTCGAGGTGGTCGGTCTCGTGCTGGAGGCACTGCGCCAGCACGTCCTCGCCCTCCACGGTGACCGGCTCGTTCCGCAGGTCGACGCCGCGCACGACCGCGCGCTTCGCCCGGCGGGTCGGGAACCACAGCTCGGGCACGGACAGGCAGCCCTCGTTGATCTCGTGCGTCTCCTCGGACAGCTCGACGATCTCCGGGTTGATCACGTACCCGAACAGGTTGTCCACCTCGTAGCTGAACACCCGAAGGCTCACCCCGATCTGCGGCGCCGCCAGCCCCGCCCGCCCGTCCGGCCGCACGCTGTCCAGCAGGTCGGTCACCAGCTGCTCGAGCTTCTTGTCGAACGTGGTCACGGGATCGCAGACCGTCTTGAGCACCGGGTCGCCGAAGTACCGCAGCTCCCGCAACGCCATCAGGGTTGTCCTCTCACTCGTTCGGGTCACGAAAAGTAAATCGTGCTCGCCCGGAGTGAGCCAACGGAGGGTGACGTGATCTCAAGCTCGTAGCCGGAGCCCCTTCGGGGTGGCGCGGAAGCCCGCGTCCCGGAGGACGTCGGCCAGCGCGGAGGTCAGGGCCTGCTCGCCGTCCGCCCGCTGGACCGCCAGCTGCCCCAGCCAGCCCTCGCGGACGGCGCGGGACAGTGCGTGCGCGGCCGCCTTGAGCGTCGGCTCGTCCTCGGTGAACGACAGCAGCGACCGGCCGCCCCGTTCGACGTACAGCGCGGGCACGCCGTTGACCAGCACTACCAGCGCGCCTGCCTTGCGTGCCGGGCGGTGCTTGGTGTCGCCCAGCGCCGCGGGCCACGACAGCGCCGCACCGTACGGCTGGGCCGGGTCCGTCGCCGCCAGCACGACGGCGTCGGTCATCGCGTCCGGCCGCCGCGTGCCGCTCGGATCGGACATCGCCCGCAGCCGGTCGACCGCGCCACGCGCCGCGAACTGCGCCGCGCCCAGGCCTTCCACGACGTAGCCGCGGATCACCTGGCCCGAGTCCTCCATCGCCCGCAGCACCTTGTAGATCCCGGAAAACCCGCCGGTGACCCGCTCGGTCTCCAGCGCGCCCCGCGTCAGCACCCCGTGCCGCTCCAGGAACGCCTCCGTCCGCGCGTGCGTGCGCCGCGTCGGGTCGGACTCGCGGATCGGCGTGAGCGCCCACCGCCCGGCCACCGTCGGCGGCCCGGTGCGCGACGGCATCGCAGGCCGCCCCGCGCGCATCCGTCCGTACCTGCTGCGTGGCGTCGCCTGGCGGGGTTTGTGCGCCGCGCCCTTGCCCGACACCAGCGCCCGCAGGGGCGAGAGCGTGTCGCCGGTGACCGTGCCCGCCCACACCAGGTCCCACAGCGCGCCCACCACGTCGGCGTCGTTCGGCGCGCTGTCCAGCAGCGGCGTCACCCGGTCGACGAGCTGGCGGAAGAACAACGCGCCGCCGTCCAGCGCGGCGAGGATCGCCTCGTGCAGCGGGCTGGTTGGCGCCTCCTCGTCGGCCTCCGGCAGCAGCAGGTCGGCCACGTCGGCGGGCGCCAGCGACACCCACCCGTCGCCACCGGCCAGTGCCCCGGCGCCGCACCACACGACCTCGCCCGCGGTCATCAGCTCGTCCATCAGCGCCGGGTAGTACCCGGGCAGACGGCTCGGCAGGATCAGCGACTCCAGCGCGCTGGCCGGCAGCGGCGCCCCCGCCAGCTGCTCGACCACCGACAGCACGTCGTCGACGCTCGGCGCGGCCCGCATCCGCGCCCCGATGCCGTGCCAGGACGGCAGGAACCGGCCCAGCGCCGCGGGTTCCACGGGCTCGACCTCGGCCCGCAGCCGCGCCAGCGACGCCCGCCGCAACCGCCGCAGCACCGCCGCGTCGCAGTACTCGGTGCCCGCGCCGTGCGTTTCCGGATGCCCGACCGGCCGCAGCTCGCCGCGCACCAGGCGGCCCTCGGCGGTGAGCCGGTCGAGCACACCCGTCACCACCGCGGGCCCCAGCCCGAACCGCTCCGCGGCCTGGTGCGCGGAGAACGGCCCGCGGGACCGCGCGTACCGGGCCAGCAGATCGCCGAGCGGATCGGCGACCGGTTCGGTGAACGCCTCCGGCACCCCGATCGGCAGCGCCACGCCCAGCGCGTCCCGCACCCGGCCCGCGTCCTCGATCGACAGGTTGCGGTCCACGCCCGCGATGCGCACCCGGATGACCCGCCGCTGCGCGACCAGCTCGTCCAGCCACTCCCGCCGGACGCCGCGCGCCGCGGCCTCCTCGTCGGACAGATCACCCAGGAACCGCAACAGGTCCGCGGTCTCCTCGGCGTTGCGCGCGTGCCGGTCCGGCTCCAGCCGCTGCAACGAGCGCTCGACCTCGTCGACCACTTCGGCGTCGAGCAGCTCCCGGATCGCCTCGGTGCCCAGCAGTTCGGCCAGCAGCGTCGAGTCCAGCGACAGCGCCGCCGCCCGCCGCTCGGCCAGCGGCGCGTCCGTCTCGTACAGGAACATCCCGACGTAGCCGAACATCAGGCTGCGTGCGAACGGCGACGGCGACGGCGTCTCCACCTCGGCGACCTTCACGCGCCGCGCCCGCACGTCGGCCATCAGCTCACGCAAGCCACCGACGTCGTAGACGTCCTGCAGGCACTCCCGCATCGCCTCCAGCACCACCGGGAACCGCTCGTACTTCGCGGCCACCGACAGCAGTTGCGAGGCCCGCTGGCGCTGCTGCCACAACGGGGTGCGCCGCCGCGGATCGCGCCGGGGCAGCAGCAACGACCGCGCCGCGCACTCCCGGAACCGCGCGGCGAACAGGGCCGAGCCGCCGACCTCGGCGACGATGATCTGCTCGACCTCCTCCGGGTCGACCAGCACGTCGTCGGTGCCGATCGTGACCTCGGCGCCGTCGCTGTCCAGCGCTTCCGGCAGGCGCAGCACGATGCCGTCGTCGGAGTGCATCACCTGGGCGTCCACCCCGCGCTGCTCCCGCAGCCGGGCCGCGATCGCCAGCGCCCACGGCGCGTTGACCTGCGCGCCGAACGGCGAGTGCAGCACCACCCGCCAGTCGCCCAGCTCGTCGCGGAAGCGTTCGAGCAGGATCGTGCGGTCGTTGGGCACGTGCCGCGTCGCCGCCTTCTGCTCGGTCAGGTAGGTCAGGAGGTTGTCGCACGCCAGCTCGTCCAGACCCGCCTGCCGGGCCCGCTCGCGAGCCTTCTCGTCGTCCGAACTGGACAGTTCGCGGACGAACGCGCCCAGCGCGCGGCCGAGTTCGAGCGGCCGTCCCGGCGCGTCGCCCTTCCAGAAGGGCATCCGCGCCGGCTCACCCGGCGCGGGCACCACGATGACCCGGTCGTGCGTGATGTCGGTGATCCGCCACGACGACGTGCCCAGCAGGATCGTGTCGCCCACCCGCGACTCGTAGACCATCTCCTCGTCGAGCTCGCCGACCCGCGAGCCGGGGCTGCCGTCGCCGCCCGGCGTCATCACGGTGAACAGCCCGCGGTCGGGGATCGTGCCGCCGGAGGTGACCGCGAGCCGCTGCGACCCCGGCCGCCCGCGCAGCTCACCCGACACCCGGTCCCACGTGATGCGCGGGCGCAGCTCGCCGAACTCCTCGCTGGGGTAGCGCCCGGCCAGCATGTCCAGCACCGCCAGCAGCGCGTCGTCCGGCAGCGCGGTGAACGGCGCGGCCCGCCGCACCGTCGCCGCGAGGTCCTCGACCGACCACGGCTCCAGCGCCACCATCGACACGATGTGCTGCGCCAGCACGTCCAGCGGGTTGCGCGGGTAGCGCACCGCCTCGATCGCGCCCGCCGTCATCCGCTCCGACACCACCGCGCAGGACACCAGGTCGCCGCGGAACTTCGGGAACATCACGCCGGTGGACACCGCGCCCACGTGGTGGCCGGCGCGGCCGACGCGCTGCAGCCCGGACGCGACCGTCGGCGGCGCCTCGATCTGCACCACCAGGTCGACCGCGCCCATGTCGATGCCCAGCTCCAGCGACGACGTGGCGACCACGCACGGCAGCAGCCCGGACTTCAGCTCCTCCTCGACCCGGGTGCGCTGCTCGCGCGACATCGAGCCGTGGTGAGCCTTCGCGACCGTCGGCGCCGCGCCCGTGGTGAGCCCGGACTCGCCGATGGCCTCGGCGGGGAACCGCTGGTCGGCGGCCAGTTCCGTCTGCTCGGCGGCCAGCTCGTTGAGCCGCGCCGTCATCCGCTCCGCCAGCCGCCGCGAGTTGGCGAACACGATGGTCGACCGGTGCTGCCGGATCAGCTCCAGCACCCGCTGCTCCACCGACGGCCAGATCGACGGCCTGCGCACCGCGGCCGGCTCGTCCGGCGGGCCGTCGTCCGGCAGCATCGCGTCCAGCCGCTCCAGCGGGCTCGGCGCGGGCGCGTCCAGGTTCGCCATGTCCTCGACCGGGACCTCGACCCGCACCTCGATGGTCTTCGCCGTCTTCGGCTGCACCACCCGCACCGGACGGCCGCCGGTGAGGAACGAGCCGACCTCGTCGATCGGGCGCACGGTCGCGGACAGGCCGATGCGCTGCGCCGGCTTCGGCAGCAGCGCGTCCAGCCGCTCCAGCGACAGCGCCAGGTGCGCGCCGCGCTTGCCGCCGGCCACCGCGTGCACCTCGTCCAGGATCACCGTCTCGACGCCGCGCAGCGACTCGCGCGCCGACGAGGTGAGGATGAGGAACAGCGACTCCGGCGTGGTGACCAGGATGTCCGGCGGGGTCTTGAGGAACGTGCGGCGCTCGGCCGCGGACGTGTCGCCGGTGCGCATGCCCACCGTGATCTCCGGCGGCGTCTGCCCCAGCCGGTGGCTGGCCTGCCGGATGCCCGCCAGCGGCGCCCGCAGGTTGCGCTGCACGTCGACCGCCAGCGCCTTCAGCGGCGAGACGTAGAGCACCCGGCAGCGGCGCTGGGCGTCCGCCGCCGGTGGTCCGGCCGCCAGCCGGTCCAGCGCCCAGAGGAACGCCGCCAGCGTCTTGCCCGAACCGGTCGGCGCCACGACCAGCGCGTGCTCACCCGCCTGCGCCGCGCGCCACGCACCCGCCTGCGCCTCGGTGGGCGCGGCGAAGGCACCCGCGAACCAGCCGCGGGTGGCGGGCGAGAACAGGTCGAGCACGTCGGTCACGCATCCATCATGACCGGGGGGTACGACAATTTCTCGCGGGTGCCGCACGCGCGGTCCCGGGCAGCGTGGCAGCATCACGTCCTGGCCTGGGTGGATCGTGAGGGGAAGAGCTGTGCGCATCCTGTCGGTGGATCTCGGTACGTCCAACACCGTGGCGGTGCTGTCCGCGCACGGGCGGCCACCGCGCGTGGTCGAGGTGGACGGCTCGGCCACCATGCCGTCCGCGGTGTTCGCCGAGGAGGGCGGCACCCTCGTGGTCGGCCGCGACGCCGAGCGCCGGGCCCGCCTGGACCCCACCCGCTTCGAGCCCAACCCCAAGCGCCGCGTGGACGAGCAGACGCTGCTGCTCGGCCAGGACGTCGTGCCGGTCAACGAGGCGCTGGCCGCGGTGCTGCGCCGCGTGCTAGACGAGACCACCCGCCAGCTCGGCGGCGACCTGCCCGACGAGGTCCGCCTCACCCACCCGGCGCAGTGGGGACCGACCCGGCGCAACGTGCTGCTGTCCGCGGCGCGGCTGGCCGGCCTGACCGGCCCGCTGCTGCTCGTGCCCGAGCCGGTCGCCGCGGCCGCGCACTTCGCGTCCTTCCCCGGCCGCTCGCCCGCGCCCGGCCAGGCGCTCGCGGTGTACGACCTGGGCGCGGGCACGTTCGACGTCGCGGTCGTCGGCGCCACCCAGAACGGGTTCACCGTGCTGGCCGAGGACGGCCTGCCCGACCTCGGCGGGCTCGACGTCGACCAGGCGCTGATGGTGCACGTCGGCCGCGAGGTCTCGCACTCGGACCCGCAGCGCTGGCAGCGGCTGCTGCGCCCGGAGTCCACCGCGGACCGGCGTACCCGGCGCGCGCTGCAGGAGGACGTCAAGGCCGCCAAGGAGGCGCTGTCCCGGCTGCCGCAGACCGAGGTGCCGATGCCCGAGCCGTTCAACGACGTCCTGGTGACGCGTGGCGAGCTGGAGGCGCTGGTGCGCCCGGCCCTGCTGCGCAGCGTCGAGCTGCTGGGCCGCACGGTCGCCGCCGCCGGGCTGTCCCCGGACCGGCTGGCCGGCATCTACCTCGTCGGCGGGTCGAGCAGGCTGCCGCTGGTCGGGTCGATGATCGCGGAGAAGCTCGGCATCGTGCCCACCAGCCTGGACCAGCCGGAGACCGCGGTCGCGCTGGGCGCGCACCACGTGGCCCGCGACGGCATCAGCATGCGCACGCAGAACGTCGAGGGGCAGGTCGCCGCCACCGGGACGCCCCCGGGGTTCCCGCCGCCCCCGGTCGCGACCGTGCCGGGCACCCCGCCGGGGGGCTACCCTGGCGCGTCGCCGTACCCGCAGGCCGGGTACCAGCCGGCGCCGTCGAACTTCCCCAGCATGCCCCCGGCCGCGCCGCCGAAGAAGGACCGGAAGAAGCTGGTCGCCGGCGTCGCCGCGGTCGTCGTGGTGGTGCTGGCCGCCGTCGCCACCTACCTGTTCTGGCCGTCGTCCAGCTCGTCGGCGACCACGTTCAGCGCCGCCGAGTGCCAGCAGCCCGGCGCCGCCGACCCGTCCGGCTTCACCGGCTGCCTGCGCCAGCTGGCCGGGACGATCGCCGACGGCCAGTGCGCGCCGGGCGCGGGCACCGGCGACATCGCCCCGCCGGAGAACGAGAACATCGGCGTGCTGACCACCTGCTCGGCGCCCGCGCTGGCCGGGGCGCAGGTGACCTACCTGCACGGGGTGTCCGCGGCGAAGGTGAAGGAGTACACCGACCGGCTGCTCGGCGCGGTCGGCGGCAACCAGGTGCGGGCCGGGTGGAAGGGCAACGGCCTGGACGGCAGCTACTCGTCGGCGTCCGCGCGGAGCTCGGCGGTGCTGGTGTTCACGGTCGCCGACCGGCCGCTGGCCGGGGTGGTCTACCAGAAGGCGGGCACCGGGCAGGCGCCGCTCTCGGCCGGCGACCTGGCCACCTACTTCGAGCAGCACGTGCAGCCCGGGGAGTAGCTACTTCCGGTTGCGCATGTTCCACAGCGCCCGCAGCGCCACGACAAGGGCGGCGACCAGGACGGCCGCCGAGGCCACGGTCATCGCGGTGGGGCCCCAGGACGGCATCTCCTGCGCGGAGGTCATGCGGACACGGTACCCGGCGCGCCGGTCGCTACCCTGGGTTCGATGCGCATCACCGTGTTCCGCCAGCTGATGGCCGACGAGTTCGGGCCCGGCAGGGCGGAGATCCTGGCGAAGGACCACGTCTTCAGCGGCCTCGGCGGCCGCACCGTCGAGCAGGCGCTGGCCGAGGGCACCCCGGCGAAGGAGATCTGGCGGGCGGTGTGCGCGGAGTTCGACGTCCCGCCGGAGCGCCGGTGACCGATTCCCGGAAAATCCGCGCTCGCGGGTGTGTCGCTCTTGCCTCGAACACGTGTTCGGCTATTGTGTTGTCCACATCGGGGTCAACGATCCACAGCCTCGTCTCGGCGCCCGGAATTGTCGGACCCCGCCCGTAGTCTCGGGCCACAGCGAAAACAAACTCGAACACCAGCCCCACAGGCTCTGACGACGAGGTGGATTTCCATGCCAGCAGCACCCGACAAGGACAAGGCGCTCGAGCTCGCCCTGGCCCAGATCGACAAGCAGTACGGCAAGGGCTCCGTCATGCGGCTGGGCGAGGAGACCCGCCCGCCCATCGGCGTGATCCCGACCGGCGCCATCGCGCTCGACATCGCACTCGGCATCGGCGGCCTGCCGCGCGGCCGGGTCATCGAGATCTACGGCCCGGAGTCCTCCGGTAAGACGACGGTCGCGCTGCACGCGGTCGCCAACGCCCAGAAGGCGGGCGGGATCGCCGCGTTCATCGACGCCGAGCACGCGCTCGACCCGGAGTACGCCAAGGCGCTCGGGGTGGACACCGACGCGCTGCTGGTGTCCCAGCCGGACACCGGCGAGCAGGCGCTGGAGATCGCGGACATGCTGATCCGCTCCGGCGCGCTCGACATCCTGGTCATCGACTCGGTGGCCGCGCTCGTGCCGCGCGCCGAGATCGAGGGCGAGATGGGTGACTCGCACGTCGGTCTGCAGGCCCGGCTGATGAGCCAGGCGCTGCGGAAGATCACCGGTGCGCTGTCCAACTCCGGCACCACGGCGATCTTCATCAACCAGCTGCGTGAGAAGGTCGGCGTCATGTTCGGCTCGCCGGAGACCACCACCGGTGGCAAGGCGCTGAAGTTCTACGCCTCCGTCCGGCTCGACGTGCGCCGCATCGAGACGCTCAAGGACAGCGGCGAGGCGGTCGGCAACCGCACCCGCGTGAAGGTCGTGAAGAACAAGGTCGCGCCGCCGTTCAAGCAGGCCGAGTTCGACATCCTGTACGGCGTCGGCGTGTCCCGCGAGGGCTCGCTGATCGACATGGGTGTCGACCAGGGCATCCTGCGCAAGTCCGGCGCCTGGTACACGTACGAGGGCGACCAGCTCGGTCAGGGCAAGGAGAACGCGCGGAAGTTCCTGCGCGACAACCCGGACATCGCCAACGAGATCGAGAAGCGCATCAAGGAGAAGCTCGGCATCGGGCCACAGGTCGACGCCGAGGCGGCCGAGCCCGCCCCGGTCGACTTCTGATCGATGCCCAGGTTCGACCCGAAGGAGCTGTCCCGGGACGAGGCGTGGAAGAAGGCCAAGGAGGTCTGCTTCGACCTCCTGGCCATCCGCGCCCGCACCAAGGACGAGCTGCGTCAGGCGTTGCGGCGCAAGGGTTTCGACGACGAGATCCGTGAGCAGCTGCTCGGCAAGCTGGACGACGCCGGCCTGATCGACGACGCCGCGTTCGCCGAGCAGTGGGTGCGTTCGCGCCACGCCTACCAGGGCCTGGCGCGCACCGCGCTGGTCGCCGAGCTGAAGCGCAAGGGCGTCGACGCGGAGGTGGCGGCCCAGGCGGCGGGCGAGATCGACCGCGAGTCGGAGGAGCAGCGGGCGCGCGAGCTGGTGCGCAAGCGCCTCCGCACGATGACGACGCTGGACGAGCAGACCGCGACGCGCAGGCTGCTCGGCACGCTCGCCCGGAAGGGCTACCCGCAGGGCCTGGCGTACACCGTGGTGCGCGACGAGCTCCGCAACGCCGGCGCGGACGCCACCCCCCTGGACGACGCGACACTGGACTGAGCCCAGCGCTGTCTTGGTATCCACGACTGAGCCCACCGCAGATTCCCGCGGTGGGCTTTGTCGTGGGTGCGCTGTGTGTGGGACGGCAGCGGCCGGCTGCGATGCGGCTGGCGTGTGCTGGTCACTGCCGCGGTCGTGGGTCGAGCCCTGCCGCCCCATTGCACAGGAGTACGGGTAGGCAAGGCCCAGGGCGGTCGAGTGACTGATCGACCCGGCCTCGCCCTCTTCACAATCCGGGGCAACCAGCGAACGGCGGTCCCACGGCCCGCCGCATGGCGGGCTGTTCTCCACGAGAATGACTTTTCGTGAGGTCCCTGTGGACAACTCACGCCACGAAATGCGTTCCTGACAGCCGTACGAAATGGCGACTTCGCGCGCTCACCGCTGGTTCTCTCGCCCACCCGCGACACGGATCAGTGCCTCGCCGAGGGGCGTGATCACGTACAGGACACTGCGACCGGACCGCTCCCGCGTCACGAGACCGTTCTCGCGCAGGATGCGGAGGTGCTGGGACACCGCACTGGGCGTCACAGCGAGCGCGCGGGCCAGATCGGTGGTCGTCGCGGGTGAGTGGAGTGCCGTCAGCAGTTCGGCGCGGGCGCGGCCGAGCAACCGCACCGCGCTGGCCGACGGTGGCCGCGCCGCCCAGAGAATGTCGGCCTCACGTGCCGACCCGCGAACGCCTGCTACCCCCGATGCTGCGCCCCGGCCGGCTGGTGGCTCGGAGCGGTGCGCTGAATTGCGAATGCCCGCCACCCGCGACGCGGCTTGCCTCCCGGGCTGTCGCGCGGACAGGTCCGCCGACCCGCGGTCGTTCCCTGCCTGCGGCGCGGCTTGGCTGGCCGGTTGGGATGTGGGCTGGTCTGCCGTGCTGCGGCCAGTCACCGCTTGCGGTGCAGTGTGGGGCTGATCTGCCGGGGCCTGGATAGTCGCCGCCGGTGGTGCGGCTCGCTTGGCGGGCTGGGGTGTGGGTTGGTCTGGCGCGTTGGGGACCGTCGCCGGTGGTGGTGCGGTGTGGCGGGCCGGCTGGGGTGCGGGCTGGTCTGCCGAACCGCGGACAGTCGTTGCCGGTGGTGCGGTGCCTCCCGCCGGCTGCGGCGCGGCTCGCTCCGCTGAACCAGTCGCCTCCGGCGCGGCGTGGTTCGCCGGTCCGAGCGCGGATCGGCCAGCCGCACCGCGCCCGGGAGCAGCCAGCGGCCCGGCTCCCCTCTGCGCGGACCGGCGAGCCGGGGCGCGAACAGGGGGCACCGGCGCCATCGCCGCGGACCAGAGGGCCCCCACTCCACGCGCCGGGTAGCGGATCGTCGTCTGGGTTGTCGTGTGGCGCTTGATCATCACGTGCGCCGGGGCGAGTGCGACGGGCATCAGCACCAGCCCGCCCGGCCCCAGCTCGACCGCCCGGTCCGCACCAGCCAGCACCAGCCGGCCCGCGCGCCAGCTCAGGTCCGGGTGCAGCCCGCCGAACAGCCGCGCCGCCCCACCCGTTGCGAGCTGCCGCGCGCGGTACGCCACGTCCGCCTCGAGGACCGCCCGGATCCGCGGCCAGTGCGGCTCGATCAGCCGTGCATACGCCGCCCGCAGCTCCTCCGTGATCGCTTCCAGGCCCGCACTCGGGCGCGCAGCCAAAGCGGCCACACCGTCCGGAAGATCAGCACCGAAAACGCGGCCCAGGCTCGCGCGCACCTGGCCGGCCGTGGTCCGCCGCACCACCGCCAGATCGTCCTCGAGCGACGGACCCGCTCCGCGCGGCGCCGGGATCAGGAACGACGGCCAGCTCGCCCGGTCACCGGCGATCAACGGCCACAACCCCGGCAGGTCCAGCGCCTCCCGCGCGAGTTCGGCCTCCGCCCACCGCACCCACGGCAGGTGCACCGCCCGCCGCACGTGCCCCGCCAGCTGCTGCAACCCCGCGACCGTCTCCGACAGCGGCGAGATCGCGAACCGCGTCGCCGCCAGCTCGGACACGTCCAGTTCGACCGTCAGGGGCATGATCCGAGTATGTAGCCCACCGCTCAACGGTGCCGCACTGCGACCCGGGCCCGACACCCTCACCGCATGACCGGTACCTACTGGCGGCTGTGGTGGGCATCGGCCGTCGACGCCCTCGGCGACGGCGCGTTCACGGCGGCGATCCCCCTGCTGGCCACCACGCTGACACCCGACCCGCGGCTGATCGCGGTCCTGTCCGCCGTGACCTACCTGCCGTGGCTGCTGCTGTCCCTCCCGGCCGGCGCGCTCGTCGACCGCTGCGACCGGGCCACCCTGATGTGGCGCACCCAGACCGTGCAGGCGCTGCTGACCGGCACCGCCGCTGTCCTCGCCGCACTGCACGCACTGACCCTGCCCGCACTGGCGACGATCGCCTTCGGCCTGGGCGCGTGCGAGGTCCTCTTCGGCAACGCGACACAGGCGATCCTGCCCGACCTCGTCGCGAAACCGTTGCTGCCCAAGGCGAACGGCTACCAGCAGGCGATCACGACCACCGGCCAGCAGTTCGCCGGGCCACCCCTGGGCAGTCTCCTCTTCGCCGTCTCCGCCGCGCTGCCCCTCACTCTCGACGCCGTGACATTCGCCGTCTCCGCCGCGCTCCTCGCCACGCTGCCCCGCCAACGACCCGCCGCGCACACCGGCTCGATGGTCACCGGAGGGCTGCGCTGGCTGCTCCGGCACAAGCTGCTCCGCACCCTCGCCGCGCTGCTGGCCGTCAACACCTTCTGCGCGCAACTCGGCAACGCCACCCTCGTCCTGCTCGCCACGCAGACGTTGCACCTGAGCACCGGCGGCTACGGCCTGCTTCTCACCGGCGCCGCCGTCGGCAGCCTCCTCGCCGGGGTGCTCGACATCCCCGCCGGCCTCGGCGCCCGGCGCACCCTGCGCCTCGCGCTGGTGGCGAACTCCGTGATCTTCGTGGCCATCGGCCTCAGCCCAACCGCGCTGGTGCTGGCTCTCCTGCTGGCCGCCAACGGGTTCGTCACCACCCTCTGGAACATCGTCACCGTCAGCCTCCGGCAGCAGCTCGTCCCGGCCGGGATCCTCGGCCGGGTCAACAGCGTCTACCGGATGCTCGGCTGGGGGCTCATGCCGTTCGGCGCGCTCACCGGCGGGCTCGTCGCGCACCTCTTCGGTCTCCGCGCGCCCTATCCGATCGCGGGGCTGCTGCGAGGCCTCGGCCTGCTGGCCTTCTGGTCAGGGCTGTAGCGCCTGGCTCATCAGCTCCAGCGCTTCGCGCAGGCGCTCGACCGGTTCGTGGGCGAAGCCGAGCCGGAAGACGGCCGGGTCGTCGCCGAACCAGTCGCCTGGGGAGACTGCCACCCCGGCCGTCGCCAGGTGTTCGTAGAACTCGGGTGCGCCGGAATCCACGCGCAGGCAACAGAAAGCTCCCGCGTCGGGGCGGAGCCAGGTCACCCGGCCGTTCTGCCGCGGCACCCAGGCGGCCACCTCGGCGAGCCCGGCGCGCATCCGTGCCCGCTTCCCGGCCAGCACCTCGTCCGCGCGCCGCAACAGTTCCAGCGCCAGGAACTCGTCCAGCGTGCCGCACGACACCGAGCTCGTGAACTTCGTCCGGCGCAGCTCCTCGTACCACGCGGGGTCCCGCGTGGTGAGCCAGCCGATCCGCAGCCCCGGCGCGCCGTGCGCCTTCGAGAACGACCCGCACGTCAGCACCCGCGGCGAAACCGAGGCGAACGACTCGATCTCCGCATACGCCGCCTCCCGGTACGTCTCGTCGACCAGCACCACCGCCTCCGGGCACACCTCGGCCGTCGCGGACAACACCGCGTCGATCTCGTCCCTGGTGAACGCCACCCCGGCCGGGTTCTGCGGCGTCGCCAGCATCACCAGCCGCGTTCGCGCGGTCAGCGCCGCCCGCAGCGCCGCCACATCCAGGCGGTACCCGGTCTCGAACCGCAGCCGCACCGTCCGCACCCGTTCCGCGAGCCCCCGCGCCAGCCCGAGCATCGGCGGGTACCCGGGCTGCACCACCACGACCTCCCCGTCGGCGACCAGCCCGACGAGGAACAACGCGGCTCCGGCGCCCGCCGTGATCAGCACCTCGTCCGCGGACACCCCGAGCCGCGCGCCCAGCAGCGCCCGCAACTCCTCGTCACCGGCGGAAGTGCCGTACCCGAGCGGGAACTTCGTCAGCCTGCCGACATCGACCAGCTCGGCGACCGTCAGGTCACCGCAGGTGCTCTCGGCCAGGTCGTACCGGGGACTCTCGTCCAGCAGACTCGTCATCGCGCTCGGCGGGAAACGTCGCATGCCGATCACCCTCGCCGGTCGCGGCCGCGCCGGACAGGGCCAATCCCGCGTCATTGGCTCCCGGATAGTCGTCCCACGCCTTCCGCAACCGCCGCACCGCCTCGGACAACGCCTCCGGCGGCAGGGTGAACGGCACTCGGATGTGCTCGCCGCTGGACTCGTGCGCGGCCAGCGACGTGCCCTCCAGCAACGCCACGCCGTACCGCAACGCGAACTGCGCGAACCGCCGCGAATCGGCCCCAGGCAACCGGATCCACAGCGTCTGGCCACCCGGTGGCGTCCGGAACTCCCACGACGGCAACGCCGCCCGCAGGTCCCGCACCACCTGGTCCCGCCGCGCGCGCAGTTCCGCCTGCCGCTCCGCCCGCAACCGTCCCAACCGCGCGAACAATGCGACCCCGATCGCCTGCGCGACGACGTCCGTCCCGAGGTCGGCGACCGCCTTGAGCCGCGCCAGGTCGGCCGCGGTCCGCGGATCGGCCCGGACCCAGCCGATCCGCACCCCGCCCCAGATCAGCTTGCTCAGCGACCCCACGCTGATCACCCCGCTCCCGTGCCGGGCGAGCGGCGCCGGCCGTGGACCGTCGAGCGTGAGGTCGGCGAGCACGTGGTCGTCGACCAGCGGCACCCCGTGCGACTCGCACAGCGCCACCACCCGCCGCGCCGCGTGCGGCGGCAGCACCGAGCCGGTCGGGTTCTGGAACGCCGGCACCAGGTACACCAGTTTCGCCCCGCCGACGACCTCCGCGAGGTGCGGCACCGACACCCCGTCGGCGGTCAGCGGCACCCCGAGGATGCGCGCCCCGCCGCCGCGGAACGCGTCCAGCGCGCCCGGGTACGTCAGCTCCTCGGCGGCCACCGCGTCGCCGGGCCGCAGGAACAGCTGCGCCAACAACGAAATCGCCTGCTGCGCGCCCGAGGTGACGACGATCTGC
This sequence comes from Amycolatopsis sp. NPDC006125, assembly GCF_040614195.1. Lineage (NCBI taxonomy): Bacteria > Bacillati > Actinomycetota > Actinomycetes > Pseudonocardiales > Pseudonocardiaceae > Amycolatopsis > Amycolatopsis sp. NPDC006125. The sequence goes on along the minus strand of NZ_JBEXTZ010000049.1, from coordinate 20,301 downwards.
GCGGGATCGGTGGGCACACCCTGCGCGGCGTAGTGGTCCGCGATCGCCTGCCGCAGCGCCGGGATGCCGGACGGGTGGTAGCCGATGCCGAAGTCGCCCACCGCGGCCTCGGCGACGACCTCGGCGAGGTACGCGGGCTGCGGCGGCGCGGCGCAGGTGAGGTCGATCAGGTCCGGCACCGGGTCGAGCAGGTGCAGGAACATCGGGTTGAACTCGGCGACCACCCCGCGCCCGGGCCGCGGCGGCCGTCGCACGAACGTGCCGCTGCCGCGGCGGCGCTCGACCAGCCCGCGGTCACGCAGCACGTCGTAGGCGGCGACCGCGGTGTTGCGGCTGACCGCCAGCTCCGCGGCCAGCGCGCGCTCGGTCGGCAGACGGCCGTCGGCCGGGATCTCACCCCGCTCGACCAGCCCCTCCAGGCGCGCGGCCAGCTTCAGGTAGAGCGGCTCGCTGCCGCTGGACCACCGGCCGAGCAGCTCCGCGAGTCGGCCAGCGTGCATCCCGTCCTCCTCAGTCGACGGCGACCACCGCGCCGTGCGGCCCGAGCTTCGTGGTCGGCAGCACCGGGCCCCGCGGTTCACGCACCCACCACGCCCCAGTCTCCCTGCGCTCGCGCGGGGTGGTGAAGCGGTACCGGTAGAGCCGCGCCCGCAGGTAGGCCGGCCGCCTGCCGTCGAACGGGTCGCGCCGCAACAGCTTCAGCGTGCCCGGATCCGCCGCCAGCAGCTTCTCCGCCAGACCGGGCAGCCACGATTCGGCGTACCGGGTGGACAGCGCGGCGAACCACATCAGCCAGTCCAGCCGCAGGTGGTAGGGCGCGAACTGCGGTGGGCGCCGCCGCGGGTCGCCGGGCTTGCCCTTGAACTCGTACTCGCGCCACACGGTGTGCTCGTCGGGCGCGGGATCGTCGGTCGCCTCGATGACGATCTCGTGCCGCACCTTGGTGACGCTGCCGAACGCGCCGTAGGTGTTGACCAGGTGCAGCCGGTCGAAGCTGGTGTTCATCACCTGCTCGCGCGACACGAGGTTGCGCACCGGACGATAGCTGAGCACCGCGACGAGCACGGTCAGCCCGATCACGAGGGCGTGCTGCCACACCGGCGGTCGGGCCAGTTCCGGGACCGGCGCCGGGATGATGTCCACAACGGACAGCGCGATGGCGATGGTGAGGAAGTTCAGCCAGGAGAAGTTCCCGCTGGCGACCAGCCACAGCTGGGTGAGGATCATCAGCAGCGCGGCCGCGCTCGCGGCGGGTTGCGGGGCGAAGAGCGCGAACGGCACCACGAGCTGGGTGAAGTGGCTGGCCGCGGCCTCGACCTTGTGCAGCGGCTTGGGCAGGTGGTGGAAGTGCCAGCTCAGCGGTCCGGGCATCGGCTGGGTTTCGTGGTGGTGGTAGAGGCAGGTCAGGTCGCGCCAGCACGCGTCGCCGCGCATCTTGATCAGCCCGGCGCCGAATTCGAGCCGGAACAGCACCCAGCGCAGCAGCCACAGCACGAGCACGGGCGGCGCGGTGTCGGCCGGGCCGAGGAAGATCGCCAGGAACCCGGCCTCGAGCAGCAGCGACTCCCAGCCGAACGAGTACCAGATCTGGCCCACGTTGACGATCGACTGGTACAGCAGCCACGGCACCAGCCACGCCAGCATGGTCGCCCACACGGGGGTGTGGTCGAACAGGCCGAGGACGAGCGCGGCCGAGATGACGACGCCGGTCCACGCGACGCCCGCGAACAGCCGGTCCGAATAGCGCCAGTGGAACAGGCTGGGCGCGCGGCGGAACGGCACGCGGCGGGTGAACCGGGGCACCGGCAGCAGGCCCCGCTCGCCGATCAACGGCCGGAACTGGAGGGCGGCGCCCAGGAACGCGACGAGGTAGATCGCGGCGAGCGCCCGCTGGAACAGCAGCCGGGGCGCCCAGTAACCCGGATCGGCGAGCCACTCCCATCCCACGGCGATCTCCCCTCGCCAGACGAGTGCCGTGAGGCTAGTACCCGGGCGGCCCGGCCCCCAATCGGGAGCTGAATTCGCGACCGCCGCCCGCGCCCCCCCACGGGCGGCGGTCGCGAAACCGTTCAGCGCAGCGCCGCGGCCTCGCGCGCCAGCTGCTCGATCCGCCCGAAATCGCCGGCCCGCACAGCGTCCTTCGGGGTCAGCCAGGTTCCGCCGACACAGCCCACTGTGGACAGTGCGAAGTAGGACGGCGCGTTCTGCACCGTGACACCACCCGTCGGGCAGAACCGCAGCTGCGGCAACGGCCCACCGAGCGCCTTGAGGTAGGCGACCCCTCCGCTGGCCTCCGCCGGGAAGAACTTCAGCGCGGTGATGCCGTGTTCGGTGACGCGCATCGCCTCCGAGACCGTGCTCACGCCGGGCAGGAACGGCAACCCCGTCCCGGACACGGCCTCCAGCAACCGGTCCGTGCAGCCCGGCGTCACCAAGAACGCCGAACCCGCGTCCGCCGCCTGGCGAGCCTGCTCCGGCGTCACCACGGTGCCCGCGCCGACCACGATCTCCGGCACCTCGGCCGCGACCCGCTCGATCGCGGCCAGCCCGGCCGGCGTCCGCAGGGTCAGCTCGATCGCCCGGATCCCGCCCGCGACCAGCGCCTTCGCCAGCGGCACGGCGTCCGCGGCGTCGTCCACCACGACCACCGGCAGCACCGGCGACAACTCGAGCACGTCATGCCCTGTCTTCACGTCTCTCCTCACACTCGCGCGGGCGCACCGAAGTGCCCCGGGGTCATCGGCCCGAACACGCCGGCTCCCTGATCGGCCGGCCCGACCGCGCGGCGCAGCGCGGTGAACAACTCCCGGCCGGTGCCGACCCAGGATGCCTCATCCGGCGGCGCGTCCCGCAGCGGCCGGGCCGCCAGCGTGACCTCGTCCACCAGCACGTCCAGCCGCCCGGCGACCGCGTCGACCACGACCTCGTCACCATCGGCGACCCGCGCCAGCGGACCACCCGCCGCGGCCTCCGGCGTCACCTGGATCGCGGCCGGGATCTTGCCCGAGGCGCCCGACATCCGGCCGTCGGTGACCAGCGCGACCCGGTGCCCGCGGTCCATCAGCACACCGAGCGCGGGCGTCAGGCCGTGCAGTTCCGGCATGCCGTTCGCCTGCGGCCCCTGGTTGCGGATCACCACGACCACGTCCCGGTCCAGCTCACCGGCCCGGAACGCCTCGGTGAAACCCTCCTGCGAGGTGAACACCCGCGCGGGCGCCCGCACCACGCGGTGCTCCGGCGCGACCGCCGACACCTTCATCACCGCGCGCCCGAGGCTGCCGGACAGCATCCGCAGCCCGCCGTCGGGCGCGAACGGGTTGTCCACCGGCCGCAGCACGTCCTCGTCCAGGCTGCGCGCGGGCACCTCGCGCCAGGTCAGCGAGCCGTCGTCCAGCACCGGCTCCGACCGGTACCGCGACAGCCCGTCCCCGGCCACCGTGCGGACGTCCTCGTGCAGCAGCCCGGCGTCCAGCAGCGAGCCGATGAGGACCTGCACCCCGCCCGCGGCGTGGAAGTGGTTGATGTCCGCGCTGCCGTTCGGGTAGACGCTGGCCAGCAGCGGCACCACCGACGACAGGTCGGCGAAGTCGTCCCAGGTCAGCTCGATCCCGGCCGCCGCGGCGATGGCGACCAGGTGCATCGTGTGGTTGGTCGACCCGCCGGTGGCCAGCAGCGACACCACACCGTTGACCACCGAACGCTCGCTGATCACCTCGGCCAGCGGCGTGTACCCGGCCTCCCGCGACAACGCGACCACCCGCCGCGCGGCCTCTTCGGTCAGCGCGCGGCGCAGCGGCGTGCCCGGGTGCACGAAGCTCGCGCCGGGCAGGTGCAGGCCCATCACCTCGACGACCAGCTGGTTGGAGTTCGCGGTGCCGTAGAACGTGCAGGTGCCCGCCGAGTGGTACGACGCCGACTCGGCCGCCAGCAGGTCCTCCCGGGTCGCGCGGCCCTCGGCGTAGAGCTGCCGCACGCGCGCCTTCTCCTTGTTCGGCAGCCCCGACGTCATCGGCCCGGCCGGGACCAGGATCGCGGGCAGGTGCCCGAAGGCCAGCGCGCCGATCAGCAGGCCGGGCACGATCTTGTCGCACACGCCGAGCAGCAGCGCGCCGTCGAACATCTCGTGCGACAGGGCGATGCCGGTGGCCATCGCGATGACCTCGCGGCTGAACAGGGACAGCTCCATCCCGGCGCGGCCCTGGGTGATGCCGTCGCACATGGCGGGCACGCCGCCGGCGAACTGGGCGACCCCGCCGGCCTCGCGTGCGGCGTCCTTGATCCACGCCGGGAACTCGTCCAGCGGCTGGTGCGCGGAGAGCAGGTCGTTGTAGGCGGACACGATCGCGATGCCGGGCTTGCGCAGCCCGCGCAGGGCGATGCGGTCTTCGCCGCCGCACGCGGCGAAGCCGTGGGCGAGGTTGCTGCACGCGAGGCCGGCCCTGGCGGGCCCCTCGGCGCGGGCGGCGGCCATGCGCGCCAGGTAGGCGCTGCGGGTGGCGGCACTGCGCGCGGCGATGCGCTCGGTGACTTCCTCGACGACGGGGTGGACGGGTGTTCGGGCTTTTCGCACGGGAGAACCACCTGGAACTCGTCGGCTGGTCCGGCTGACGACTTCGCTGGCGTCGCACGGTCGTGACAGTGGACACAGTAGCTGCCGGATCGGCCGGATCAAAATCGATAAAGAAGATCGTTTCAGGTGACCCCGATCACAACATCAACCTACTGTGTGCTACTTGTCACATTGCACGCCGAACGGCAGAGTCGGTACCAGCCCCGGCTCGCCGCCGAACTGACCGGAGGTAGTCATGACCACCACCGAACTCGCCGAACTCCGCCGCACGATCGGGCAGCTCAAGCAGTGCGTCGGCGCCCTGCGATCGCGCTACGGTGACGCCTCCGCGGTCCGTCGCCTCGCCAACGACGTCGACCGCCTGGACATCGACGCGAGCGACCTGGAGCAGCCCAGCGTCCCGGTCCAGCCCAAGCCGCTGGACCCCTCGGCCGTCGTGAAGATCCCCGACGGCCCGTACGACCCGGCCCTGTGGCAGGGGGCCGACGACGAAGGGGTCGGCGGATACCACCGTGACCAGCGGTGAGCGCGCCCGCTACCAACGCCGCTAGCGGGCGCGCCCGGATCACCGCACGCACCCTGCGCACCGACCGGTGGTGGGTGCCGCCGCTGTTCACCACGCTCGGCCTGGCCACGTTCGTCATCTACGCGGGCATCCGCTCGTTCGTCCGCACCGCCTACTACGTGCCGGAGTACGGCTACCTGACGCCGTTCTACTCGCCGTGCCTGAGCGACTCCTGCGTGCCGGGGTCGGCCCACTTCGGCACGCCGTTCGGGGAGCTGCCGGGCTGGATCCCGCTGGCGTTCCTGTCGCTGCCGTTCCTGCTCGGCTTCCGGCTGACCTGCTACTACTACCGCAAGGCCTACTACCGGTCGGTGTGGTTCTCGCCGCCTGCGTGCGCGGTCGCCGAACCGCACGGCAAGTACACGGGCGAGACCCGGCTGCCGCTGATCCTGCAGAACGCCCACCGCTACTTCTTCTACGTGGCGGTGCTGATCTCGGTGATCAACACCTACGACGCGATCGTCGCGTTCCACGGCGAGACCGGCGGGTTCGGCTTCGGGCTGGGCAACCTGGTGCTGCTCGGCAACGTGATCATGCTCTGGGCCTACACCCTGTCCTGCCACTCGTGCCGCCACGTGGTCGGCGGGCGGCTGAAACACTTCTCCCGCCACCCGGTGCGGTACTGGCTCTGGACCCAGGTCACCAAGCTCAACAACCGGCACATGCTGCTGGCCTGGATCACCCTGGGGACGCTCGTCGTCACGGACCTCTACGTGATGCTCGTGGCGAGCGGCGCCATCCCCGATCTGCGTTTCGTGGACTGACAAGGACGTCAAGGACTCCAAGGACTAGGTGGCAGGCGATGGAAGTCGAGCGGCACAGCTATGACGTGGTGGTGATCGGCGCGGGCGGCGCCGGTCTGCGAGCGGTGATCGAGGCGCGGCAGCGCGGGCTGTCGGTGGCGGTGGTGTGCAAGTCGCTGTTCGGCAAGGCGCACACGGTCATGGCCGAGGGCGGGTGCGCCGCCGCGATGGGCAACGCGAACGAGCGGGACAGCTGGCAGGTGCACTTCCGGGACACCATGCGCGGCGGCAAGTTCCTCAACAACTGGCGCATGGCGGAGCTGCACGCGAAGGAGGCGCCGGACCGGGTCTGGGAGCTGGAGACCTACGGCGCGTTGTTCGACCGCACCGCGGACGGGCGGATCAGCCAGCGCAACTTCGGCGGGCACACCTACCCGCGGCTGGCGCACGTCGGCGACCGCACCGGGCTGGAACTGATCCGCACCATGCAGCAGAAGATCGTCTCGCTGCAGCAGGAGGACCTGCGCGAGTTCGGCGACTACGAGGCCAAGCTGAAGGTCTTCGCCGAGTGCACGATCACCGAGCTGCTCAAGGACGGCGACCGCATCGCGGGCGCGTTCGGGTACTGGCGCGAGAGCGGCCGGTTCATCCTGTTCGAGACGCCGGCCGTGGTGCTCGCGACCGGCGGCATCGGCAAGTCCTTTAAGGTCACCTCGAACTCCTGGGAGTACACCGGTGACGGGCACGCGCTCGCGCTGCGCGCCGGGGCGGACCTGATCAACATGGAGTTCGTCCAGTTCCACCCGACGGGCATGGTGTGGCCGCCGAGCGTGAAGGGCATCCTGGTCACCGAGGGCGTGCGCGGTGACGGCGGCGTGCTGAAGAACTCCGAGGGCAAGCGGTTCATGTTCGACTACGTGCCGGACGTGTTCAAGGGCCAGTACGCCGACTCCGAGGAGGAGGCCGACCGCTGGTACACCGACCAGGAGAACAACCGCCGCACGCCGGACCTGCTGCCGCGCGACGAGGTGGCGCGCGCGATCAACTCGGAGGTCAAGGCGGGCCGCGGTTCGCCGCACGGCGGGGTGTTCCTGGACATCGCCAGCCGGCTCACGCCGGAGGAGATCCGCAGGCGGCTGCCCTCGATGTACCACCAGTTCAAGGAACTGGCCGATGTGGACATCACCGCCGAGCCGATGGAGGTCGGCCCGACCTGCCACTACGTGATGGGCGGCATCGAGGTCGACCCGGACACGGCCGCGTCGAGCGTGCGCGGCCTGTTCGCCGCCGGGGAGTGTTCCGGCGGGATGCACGGGTCGAACCGGCTGGGCGGCAACTCGCTGTCGGACCTGCTGGTGTTCGGCCGTCGCGCTGGTCTCGGCGCCGCGTCCTATGTGGAGGGTCTGGAGACCCGTCCCGCGGTCGCGCAGTCCGATGTCGACAAGGCGGCCCGGACCGCGCTGGTGCCGTTCGACCCGCCTGCCGAAGGCGTCGAGGAGAACCCGTACACACTGCACAACGAGCTGCAGCAGTCGATGAACGATCTGGTCGGGATCATCCGCAAGGCCGAGGAGATCGAGCAGGCGCTGGCCAAGCTGGACGAGATCAAGAAGCGGATCCGCAACGTCACCGTCGAGGGGCACCGGCAGTTCAACCCGGGCTGGCACCTGGCCGTCGACCTGCGGAACATGCTGCTGGTCAGCGAGTGCGTCGCGCGGGCCGCGCTGATGCGCACCGAAAGCCGTGGCGGGCACACCCGCGACGACTACCCGCGGATGGATTCCCACTGGCGCAACAAGCTGCTCGTGTGCAGCGCGTCCGGGGACGATCCGCTGGCGCTGGAGGTCACGGTCACGCCGAAGGACCAGGAGCCGATGCGGCCCGAGCTGCTGGAGCTGTTCGAGCTCAGCGAGCTGGAGAAGTACTACACCGACGAAGAGCTGGCCGACCACCCGGGGAGGCGGGCATGAGCTACAAGGCTTCGTTCCGGGTCTGGCGCGGGGACGCGAACAGCGGCGGGCTGCAGGACTTCACCGTCGAGGTCAACGAGGGCGAGGTCGTCCTCGACATCATCCACCGGCTGCAGGCCACTCAGTGCTCGGACCTGGCGGTGCGGTGGAACTGCAAGGCGGGCAAGTGCGGGTCGTGCTCGGCGGAGATCAACGGCCGCCCGCGGCTGCTGTGCATGACGCGGATGTCGGTGTTCGCCGAGGACGAGGTCGTCACCGTGACGCCGATGCGGACGTTCCCGGTGATCCGCGACCTGGTCACCGACGTCTCGTACAACTACACGAAGGCGCGCGAGATCCCCGCGTTCACCCCGCCGGCCGACCTGAAACCGGGCGAGTACCGGATGAAGCAGGTCGACGTGGAGCGCTCGCAGGAGTTCCGCAAGTGCATCGAGTGCTTCCTGTGCCAGAACACCTGCCACGTGATCCGCGACCACGAGGAGAACAAGGAGAACTTCGCCGGGCCGCGGTTCCTGATGCGGATCGCCGAGCTGGAGATGCACCCGCTCGACGTGGCCGACCGCCGCCACGCGGCGCAGGACGAGCACGGGCTCGGGTACTGCAACATCACGAAGTGCTGCACCGAGGTCTGCCCGGAGAACATCCACATCACCGACAACGCGCTGATCCCGATGAAGGAGCGCGTGGTGGACCGCCGCTACGACCCGGTGGTCTGGCTGGGCAGCAAGATCTTCCGGCGGAAGGCGGACTGATCAACCCTCGTCCGCGAGGGCGGACAACCAGGCGGCCAGCTCGCGCGGCGAGGTGGTGATCCCGTCCGCGCCCACCTCCCTGGCCTTCTGCAGGCGGGACGGCGTCACCTGCCCGCAGTAGAAGAACGCGGGCCCGGTGTAGTTCCCGTGCTCACGCAGGTGGCGCAGGTCGGTGAACCCGGCCTGCGGATCGCCGTCCCGGCTGACGTCGGAGATGATCACCGTCGGGTTCAGCCGGGCCAGCGTCGCCATGGCCTCGTCCCGGTTCGTGGCGGTCTCGACGCGGGCGCCGGCCGCGCGGAACAGGTCGGGCAGCGATCCGGTGTCCGCCGGGTTGTCGTCGATCCACAGCACCCGCATGCCGAGCAGCGACCCGGTCGGGGGCGCGCCGTAGGCCCGCGCGCCGGTGTGCAGGGGGCGGCGCAGCCACCGCCCGTCCCGCGGCAGGCTGCGCACCAGTTCGACGAACTCCTTGTCCTTGGCCAGTTCCGGGAAGCCGACGGGCAGGTCCTGGGTGACGCTGTCCAGGTCGGCGGCGGTGCCGGCCGGCGTGACGCCGGTGGCCGCGAACAGCCGGTCCCTGGCGGCCGGGTCCAGCTCCGCGCCGCGCCGGACGTGCTCGCGGAAGTCGTGGTAGTCCAGGAAGCGGGTGATCAGCGCGGGTCCTTCGAGCGCGACCATGGTGTGGAACTCGGGGTAGAAGTGCCGGAGCAGGACGACCTTGACCAGCGTCGCCGCGTCCAGGTCGTCGCTGCCGCGGCCGAGGTGGTGCTCCAGCACGAAGCTGTTGATCAGCCGCTTGATGCGCCGCGGGTTGCGGCCGGTGCGCTCGATCAGCAGCCTCTTCATGGCGTCGTCGAAGAGGTGCGCGGTGCCGGAACGGCTCACGTAACCGTCCACCAGTTTCCGCGCCAGCGCCTCGCTCGGCGGCGGCACGGGGTAGCTGACCTGGATGATCTTCTCCAGGTACCGCACGCCGGCGCCGGGGTCGTCGTGGCCGACGGCGCGCCAGAGCACGGCCTGGTCGCAGGCCAGCACGAACACGATCCCCGGCGAGTCCAGGTAGAGCTTGATCGCCTCGCAGACCTCGAAGATCCGCTCGTCCGAGCAGCGGTCGAGGTCGTCGACGAAGACCACGAGCAGTCGCTGCCCGGCGCCGCCGCCCCGCTCCAGCCAGTCGGCCGCCATCTCCCGCACGACCGTGTTGATCTCGTTGCGCGCCTTGGCATCCACGCTCAGCGCGCGCCACACCGCGTCCACAACCTGGCCGAGCCCGAAGACGCTGGACACGACGAGCGAGGCGGCGCGCAGCCCGCCGACGACGTGCGTGCGCCGCAACGCGCCGCGGATGACGCGCCGCACCACGTTGCGGTCGAAGCTCAGCAGCACGGACTTGATCAGGCCCTCGACGGCGCCCGCGCGCTCGGCGGTCCAGGCGTTGAACCACACCGTGCTGACCGCCGGGTCCGCGCTCAATGCGGTGTCGAGGCCGCGCAGCAGGCTGCTCTTGCCCATGCCCCACCCGGCGTCGACGGCGACGGTGAACGGCGCCGCGTCCCGGGAGGCGAGGATCAGCTCCGCGAGGTTGCCCGCGATGACCGTCGACTCCAGGAGGTCGGTGTTGCCGCCCTCGCCGACGGGGGAGTCGTTGAGGACCGAGTAGCCCCCGGGCGGCTCGGTGACGGTGAACCCGTCGTCGTCGAAAGCGGTCACCCCTGGTTTATACCGGTCACCGCGACGCCATCGCGTCGACCGCGGCCGGGTCCAGCACCTCGTCCGCGACGAGGCCGGCCACGCCGGTCAGCGTGGTGTTGACCCCGATCGTGCAGGGCCCGATGTCGAGGCCGTCCAGCGAGCTCGTGTGCGCGCCTGCCAGCACCACCTCGCTCAGCCCCTCCAGGAACGGCGGCAGCACCCCGATCGCCCCGCCCACCCGCAGGTAGCGCGGGTTCACGATGGTCACCACGGTCGCCAGCACGGTGCCCACCAGACGGCCGGCCTCGCGCGTCACGCGGACCGCCTCGGGGTGTCCGGCACGCACCCGGCGCAGCACGTCGTCGGCGCTGCGCACGCCCGTCGGCCGCAGCGTCCGGATCACCGCCTGCCCGCTCGCGATCGCCGAAACACAGCCCCGCCGCCCGCAGTCGCAGCGCAGATCGGACCCCTCGATGCGGATGTGGCCCACCTCGCCCGCGCAGCCGGTCTCGCCGCGGTGCACCCGTCCGGAGATCACCATGCCCGCGCCGATCCCGGTGCCGACCTTCACCCCGACCAGCGCCGCCCGCGGCCGGTCCATGTCGCAGTACGCGCCGAACGCCAGCGCGTTCGCGTCGTTCTCCAGGAACACCGGCACCGACAGCGCGTCGGCGAAGGTGTCGCGCAACCGCACCCCGAGCCACTCCGACATCGACGGCGGCGCGATCGTCGTGCCGGCCTCGTGGTCGATCTGCCCCGGCACGCTCAGCCCGAACGCGCACAGGCTGTCCGCGCGCCCGGCCTCGGCCAGCAGCTTGCGGCCCGTCTCCAGCAGGAAGGACAGCGTTTCCGCGGGCCGGTGCCCCACCGGCAACGGGCGGTGGACCTGGCCGAACACGGTCCCGCGCAGGTCGACCACGGCGATCGTCGCGTGCCGCTGGCCGATGTCGCCCACCAGCGCGGTGCGGCCCACGTCGTCGGCGGTGAGCATCTCGGCGGGACGGCCGCCGCTGGAGGCCCGGTGCCCGACCTGCCGCAGCAGCTTCAGCCGCTGCAGCACGTCGAGCCGCTCGACCAGGGTCGGGCGGGACAGACCGGTCCGATCCTGCAGTTGCTGCCGCGTCAGCGGCCCCTCGCTGCGCAGGATCGCGAGGATGTGGCCCGGCGAGGTGGGCGAGCCGGTGCGTGCCGGGGGCATGTTGACAGGGTCTCCCGCGAGGACTTATGTTCAATGACCTGACAGAAGTGTAGACGGCGAAATCTGGGGTGGAAAAGAATGCGCGCGGCCCGCCTGACCGGCAGCGGCCCCACCCGTCGTACCGTCCTCCGGGGTCTTTTCCTGGCCGGCGCCGCGTCCACGGCCGCCGGGTGCGTCGGCTTCGCGACCACGGGCGGCGGCGGCATGGTCTTCCTGTCCACGCAGTTCCGGCCGGTCGCCGAGGCCGAGCGCTTCCGCTCGTTCCTGGCCGGCGCGGTCCCGGGCTCGGTGAGCTACGTCACGATCGAAGAAGGCCCGTTCGCCAGCCAGGTGCAGAGCCAGGTCGGCGCCGGGCGCACCCAGGTCGGCCTGCTCGGCGGCTCGCACAGCGACCTCGCGCCACTCGCGGGGGAGTACCTCGAAGACGTCTCCGCGGTGCCGTCCGGCCAGGGGATTCCCGAGGAGTTCCGGGCGCTGGCCAGGGCGGGCACCCAGCAGTCCTGGTACGTCCCGTGGGCGCAGGCCAGCTTCGTGCTCGCCGCGCACGAGGACGCGCTGGCGCACCTGCCGCCGGGCGCCGACCCGGAGACGCTGACCTACGACCAGCTCCTGGACTGGGCCATCGCCGCCCGCCGCGCCAACGGCAACCAGCCGGTGCTGGGCCTGCCGTGCGGGCCGAAGGGGCTCATCCACCGGTTCCTGCAGGGCTACCTGCTGCCCTCGTTCACCGGCGGGCAGATCACCACCTTCCGCTCGCCGGAGGCCGTCACCGCGTGGCAGTACCTCAAGGAGCTGTGGGCCAACACCAGCCCGTCCAGCACCACCTACGACTTCATGCAGGAGCCGCTGCAGGCCGGTGCGGTGAAAGTCGGCTGGGACCACGTCGCGCGCCTGGTCTCCGCGCCCGGCGACGAGCCGCGGCGGTGGCGCATGCTGCCCGCGCCGCGCGGCCCCCGCGGCCTCGGCTACATGGCCGTCGTGCTCGGTCTCGCGATCCCGAAGGGCAGCACCGACCGCCGCCAGGCCGAGCAGGTGATCCAGGCCCTGTCGACCCCGCAGGCGCAGGTCGGGCTGCTGCGCTCGAACGGGTTCTTCCCGGTCGTCGACGCGCAGATCCCCGCGGATCTGCCGCCCGCGCTGCAGATGGAGGCCGGCGCGGTGCAGCGCCAGCGGGACGCGCCGGGCTCGGTCCTGTCGCTGCTGCCGGTCGGCCTCGGCACCCGCGAGGGCGAGGTCACCAAGGCGTTCAAGGACTCGTTCCAGGCGATCGTCCTCGGCGGCGCCGACATCCAGTCGACTTTGGACAGTCAGGCGCGGGTGCTGCAGAAGGTGTTCGACGACCTGAAGGTGCCGTGCTGGGCGCCCGATCCGCCGTCCGAGCGTTGCGAGGTGGGCTGACATGGCCGTGACCACCGCACCCGCGCCGGTCCAGACCCCGGTGGCGAAGCGCCGCCGCCTGTCCGGCTCGCCGTGGCTGCTGCTCGCGCCGTCGATCGTCTTCATGCTGGCCCTGTTCGGCTGGCCGGTGATCCAGGCGCTGATCTCCGCGTTCACCGACGATTCCGGCTTCACGCTCGCCGCGTGGGAGCGGCTCTTCGGCGACCCGTACTTCCTGCGGGCGCTGCGCAACACCCTGCTGCTGATCGTCATCGTGGTGCCGGTCCAGCTCGTGCTGGCCGTCGCGATGGCGCTGCTCGTGCAGGCCCGGCCGAAGTTCCTGTCCGGCCACTTCTACCTGTGGACCATCCCGCTCGCGGTGTCCGAGCTGGCCGCCGGCCTGGTGTGGCTGTCGGTGTTCGACAGCCGCGGTTACCTGAACTCGCTGCTGGTGTCGTGGGGCGTCTCGGACACCGGCGTGCAGTGGCTGACCTACACCAACACCGGCACGATGCTGCTGGCCGTGGTGATCGCGGAGATCTGGCGCGCCACGTCGCTGGTGTTCGTCATCGTCGTGGCCGGCATCCAGATGGTGCCCAAGGACTTCGACGAGGCCGCGCAGGTGTTCGGCGCGAGCGCCTGGCAGCGGCTGTGGCACGTGACCCTGCCGCAGCTCAAGCCGAGCCTGCAGGTGGCGCTGATCCTGCGTACGATCCTGGCGCTGCAGGCGTTCGCGGTCGCGCAGGCCCTCACCGGCCGGGACTTCCCGCTGCTGGTCGGGGAGACCTACCAGTGGTACGTGAACCTGCAGAATCCGGCGGTCGCCAGTGCCGCGGCGCTCGTCGTGCTGGCGCTGTCCCTGGCGACGGCGTTGTTCTACCTGCGCACGATGCGGCAGCAGGAGGCGGCCAAGTGACCACGACCCTGCCCCCGATCGACCGGGCGCCGCTGCGTCGCCGCCGTCGCCGCGCGGTCGCCGTCCAGGTCGCGTGCATCCTGATCAGCCTGTTCATGCTCGTGCCGATGGTCCTGATCGGCCTGGCCGCGGTGTCCTCGCCGCAGGCGCTGCTGGAGTTCCCGAAACCGCTGATCCCGAGCGGGTTCTCCGGGGACACGCTGCTGGCGTTCGTCCAGGCCACCGGCACCATCCCGGCGCTGGGCAACTCGCTGCTCGTCGGCGTCTACACGGTGGTGCTGTCGCTGCTGGTCGGCGCGCCCGCCGGGTACGCGCTGGCGCGGCAGGTGTTCCGCGGCAAGGACGCCTACCAGGTGTTCATGGTGCTGGCCCGCGCGCTGCCGATCGTGGTGCTGTCCGTGCCGCTGGCGACGATGTTCCTGAACACCGGCGTCTACGACACGGTGTTCTCGGTGACGCTGCTGCACACCACGCTCGCGATGCCGACCACCGTGCTGATCAGCGCGAGCATTTTCGTCTCGGTGCCCACCGACGTGGAGGAAGCGGCGCAGGTGTTCGGCTGCAGCCGGTTCGAGGCGGCGCGCCGGGTCGTGTTCCCGATGGCGCTGCCGGGTCTGGCCGCGTCCTCGATCTTCACGTTCGTGTTGTCTTGGAACGAGATCCTCGGCGCCGCCGTGATCACGCTCGGGCACCGGACGCTGCCCGCCCAGGTGCTGGCCTCGCTCGGGGAGGCGCCGCAGGCCTACCGGTTCGCCGGCGGCTTCGCGCTGATCCTGCCCGCGCTGGTGTTCATCTTCGTGATGCGCCGGTACCTGGTGAACATGTGGGGGACCACGCTGCGATGAGGGAGCGCAATGGCTGAGGTCGTCTTGCACGAGCTCGTGAAGACCTACCCGGGCGGCACCGCCCGCGCCACCGACGAGGTGTCCCTGGAGGTGGCCGACGGCGAGTTCATGGTCCTGCTCGGCCCGTCCGGCTGCGGCAAGACCACGCTGCTGCGGATGGTCGCCGGTCTGGAGACCCCGGACGCCGGGCAGATCGTGATCGGCGGCCGCGACGTCACCTACCTGGAACCGCGGCGGCGCAACCTGTCCATGGTGTTCCAGTCCTACGCGGTCTTCCCCAACAAGAAGGTCGCCGACAACATCGGCTTCGGCCTGCGGGTGCACGGCGTGCCGGCGGACGAGGTGCGCAAGAAGGTCGAGTGGGCCGCGGAGCTGCTGCAGCTCACGCCCTACCTGGACCGGTACCCGGCGAAGCTGTCCGGCGGCCAGCGGCAGCGCGTCGCGGTGGCGCGGGCGATCGTGATGGACGCCGACGTGCTCCTGATGGACGAGCCGCTGTCCAATCTGGACGCCCTGCTGCGGCTGTCCTTCCGCGCGGAGCTGAAGAAGCTGGTCAACGAGATCGGCGTGACCACCCTGTACGTGACGCACGACCAGGTCGAGGCGCTGTCGCTGGGCGACCGGGTCGCCGTCATGCGCGACGGCCGCATCGCCCAGTGCGGCGACCCGGTCGCCGTCTACACCGAGCCCGCGGACGAGTTCGTCGGTGGCTTCCTCGGCAGCCCGCCGATGAACTTCCTCACCGGCACCGTCAGCGACGACGGCTCGCGGATCGACTTCGGCGGCCAGACGCTGCCGGTCCCGGGCGCGCTGAAGACGTTCGGGGGCAAGGAGTTGCGGCTCGGCATCCGGCCGGAGTCGATCACGGTGGCGCCCGGCGCGGACGGCCTGCGCTGCGAGGTGCAGGTGTACGAGCCGCTGGGCTCCTCGACGCTGCTCACCACGGAGTTGTGCGGGCAGGTGCTGAAAGTGCAGGCCGCGGCGGGTTTCCGCGCCGAGCCCGGCCAGACCCTGACGCTGGGCCTGCCACCGGAGCAGTGCCGGTGGTACGACCCCGAAACCCAACTCCTGTTGGAGGCGAAGTAGATGACCGTCGACGTCACCAGTCCCTGCGAAGGAGCCGCCGGCGGCAGAAGACCGGTCCGCTACGCCAGGCCCACCCTGGCCGCGCGGGCCGCACGAGTGCTGAGGGACAACGACACCGGTGCCGTGATCACCGCGGCGCCGCGGCTCTACCCGCACATGTGGAGCTGGGACGCCGCGTTCATCTCGATCGGCCTGGCCCGGCTCGACCTGCCGCGCGCGGTCGCCGAGCTGGAGACCCTGTTCAAGGCGCAGTGGCGCAACGGGATGGTGCCGCACATCGTCTTCACCGACGACGACGCGTACTTCCCGGGCCCGGACCGCTGGGGCACCGACACGGCGGTCGACGGGCCGCGCGACGTGCGCACCTCGGGCATCTGCCAGCCGCCGGTGCACGCGATCGCGGTGCAGCGGATGCTGGAGATCGCGCGCACGTCCTCGCCGGAGGACCGCGCCGACGCCGAGCGGTTCGCCCGCTCGATCTGGCCCAGGCTGTACTCCTGGCACCGCTGGCTCGTCGAGTACCGCACCCCGGGGTCGAGCGGGCTGATCGCGATCGTGCACGGCTGGGAGTCCGGAATGGACAACTCGCCGCGCTGGGACGTGCCCTACGCGGCGGTCAACCCGGGCGACGAGCTGCCGCCGTACGTGCGCAAGGACGTGCGCGTCATCGGCGACCCGAGCGAGCGGCCGACCGACAAGGAGTACGACCGCTACCTGTGGCTCATCGAGGAGATGCGCCGCGCGGGGTACGACCAGAAGGAGATCGTGCGCCGCTCCAGCTTCCTGGTCGGCGACGTGTTCATCACCGCGCTGTTCGCGGTGTCCTGCGACGTGCTGATCGAGCTGGGCACGGAGTTCGGCCAGGCCGAGGACAAGCTCGCGGACCTGGCGCTGTGGGCGTCGCGGGCGCGGGACGCGGTGGCGGCGAGCTGCCACGCGGTGTCCGGCATGGCCCGCGACCGGGACCTGCGCGCCAACCGGTGGCTCGACACGCAGACGATCGCCGGGTTCGCGCCGCTGCTGTGCGGCGGCGCGCCGGACGAGGTCCAGTTGCGCCTGCTGTCGCTGCTGGACAGCGACCGCTGGTGCGGCCACCCCGGCCTGCTGGCGCCAGTGCCGCCGTCGGTGTCACCGATGCGGCCGGGCTTCAACCCGCGCCAGTACTGGCGCGGTCCACAGTGGCCGGTGGTGAACTGGCTGTTCGGGTGGGCCTTCGAGCGCCGCGGCTGGCACGAGCGGGCTCGCAAGCTGCGGGAGGCCGGACTGCGGCTGACCGACGACGGCGCGTTCGGCGAGTATTACGAGCCCTTCACCGGCGAACCGCTGGGCAGCACCGACCAGAGCTGGACGGCGGCCGTGGTGCTGGACTGGCTCTGCGCCGACGCCGACTGACGCGGTCACCACCAGGGCGACGTCCGGCGGCCGCCGAGGACGAGGCGGCCGTCCCGCACCTCGAAGGACGCGCCGTCGGTCAAGTTGTCCGGCAGAGCGGAGCCGTGCAGGCGCTCCAGCCGGACCGGCATCGGTTTCGACCAGATGTGCTCGCGCCCGTCGACGCGGAAGCCCAGGGCGATCTCGTACGTGGCCGACTTGACGGAGGCGAGCGCGACGTGGAAGCGCTCCACACCGCCGGGTTCGATCGCCCTGGACAACGCGTAGTCCCGCCGCTGTCCGGGCTCCGCGTCGAGCACCACCGCGTGCACCGTGGACGGGGGTACCGCGTTGTGGCTGACCTCGTGGAACTCGTAGGAGAACCCGTGGTCGCCGAGCCAGAGCACCCCCGGCGAGACCGGTTCGTCGATTGCGCACCGCACGTCGGTGCGGGTGATCTCGTGGGAGTTGCCGTCCTCGGTTTCGTAGCTCCCCGTCACGGTGATGCCGACCGGCACCGCCGCCGTCTCCGGGAGAGCGCCGACGTAGCGGAGGTGCCACTGCTGGCGCGGGCTGTCACCGCGGGGGAGGTTCTCGAAGTACTCGCCGACGTGCCAGCGCTCGTGGTGGGACAGCAACGCCCGGAAGTCCGCCGACGCGCGGATCGAGTCGTCCTCCCGCCGCATCGCTTCGACGACGCTGGGCAGGAACTCCGCCCGCCGTCGCCTCAGGTCGCCGATCGCGCCGGCGATGGCGGGGTCCGGGTCGAGGCGGAGCACCGGAACCGTCGCCCCCGGCTCCACGACGGGAACCGTCACCTCCGACTGCGCGGGGAACAGGTCCGGCAGAACCGGGTCGACGAGCCGCAACCGCATCCGCCTGGCCGCGCCCCAGCCCGCGTTGCGCGCCGAGACGACCACGGACCGGCCCCGCACCGCGTAGCTGTAGGACAGCACCGGCGCCCGGTCGACGGTGACGCCCTTGACGAGCACCGAGAAGGAATCGAGGAACGCCGTCGCGTCCCCGCGGTTGACGAACTTGCAGTCGATCGCGCCGACCTCGAACTTCTGCTCGAGCACCTCGTACCGGTTGTCCGTGGGCGGGTTGGCGGCCGGACTGGACAGTTCCGGGTCGAGCGCGGTGCCCACCAGGGACACCACCGCCTGCTTGGGCCTGGTGCGGCGCGGGAGCAGCGCGGTGAGCACGAATCCGGCGAACCCGAACACCACGGCCACCACGGCCAGCCAGAACACCTTCGACACGATTGAATCGACCAGCGTGAACGTCTCGTTGCCCTGCAGTGGGGACAGCACGCTGAGGTTGAGCACCTGCTGGTAGAGCAGGTAGAGGATCACCACGGCCAGGCCGGCGAGCGTGAGCGGCGTCTTCAGCTTGCCGATGATCTTGGCGAACGTTTCGAGGTGGTTTCCCATGTGGCGTCACTTCCCGGCCAGGACCAGCGGATGATCCATGTTATCCGCGGGCGCGGCGGTGCCGGTGCGGAAACGAAAAGAGGGGCGTGACGGCAGCCGTCACGCCCCTCGTTCCCGCCTGAATCAGGCCACGCCCACGACGTCCTCCGTCGTCGGCGGGCGCTGGACTTCCACGTGCTTCTTGCTGCGCCGCTGGCGGCGTTCGATGTAGTTCGCCAGCGCGGTGAGCAGCAGGCACAACGCGATGTACATCGCCGCGACCACCAGCGTGGACGGCACGATCGGGCGGCCGAACGTGCCCTGCGAGCCGATGTAGCGAGCGTAGTACAGCAGCTCGGGGTAGGTGACCAGGAACCCGAGCGCGGTGTCCTTGAGCAGCACCACGAGCTGGCTGATGATGGTCGGCAGCATCGACCGGACCGCCTGCGGGATCAGGACGAGCGTCATCACCTGCGTCTTGCGCATGCCCAGCGCGTACGCCGCCTCGCTCTGGCCCCTCGGCAGCGCCAGGATGCCGGCGCGGAACACCTCCGCCAGCACCGACCCGTTGTACAGGGTCAGGCCCAGCACCACGGCGGCGAACGGCGGCAGGGACACGCCCAGCACCGGTGCGCCGTAGTAGAAGAGGAACATCAGGATCAGCAGCGGGATGGCGCGGAAGAACTCGACGACGGCGGTGGAGACGCCGCGCACCCACGCGTGGTCGGACAGCCGCCCGGCCGCGAAGATCGCGCCGAACACCAGCGCCAGGACCGCGCCGAGCGCGAAGGCCTGCAACGTGGCCAGCAACGCGTCCACGAGGTCGCGCTGGACCTGGGCGTACTGGAGCCACTCCCAGCGCCGCGCGGAGAACTGGCCGCTGTCGATGAAGCGCCAGATGATGTAGGCGATCACCGCGGCCACGATCAGGCTGCCGACCACGGCCAGCACCCGGTGGCGGGCACGCGCCTTGGGACCGGGGACGTCGAACAGGACGTTGCTCATCGCGCCACGCTCCAGCGCTTCTCGAGGGTCCGCTGGATGAACGACAGGACCGCGACCAGGATGATGAACCCGAGGGCGACCCACAGCAGGCCGACCAGCTGGTTGTCACCGCGCTCGGACAGGTACTGCCGGATCGCGCCCGCTTCGGCGACGGAGAACCCGGCGGCGATGGTGGTGTTCTTCAGCAACGCGATGAGCATGCTCATCAGCGGTGGCACCACCGAGCGGATGGCCTGCGGCAGCACGATCTGGCCGAGGATCTGGGTGAAGGTCAGCCCCAGCGCGCGGGCGGCCTCGGCCTGCCCGACGGGGACGGTGTTGATGCCCGAGCGGACGACCTCGCAGATGAACGCCGAGGTGTAGAGCGTCAGCGACACGACCGCGGCGGTGAAGTAGCTCAGGTCGAGGATGTCGAGCAGCGGGTAGGCGAACACCAGGAACACGAACACCAGCGTCAGCGGGGTGTTGCGGAGCAGTGTCACGTAGGTGGCGCCGACGGCGCGGAACACCGGGACCGGGCTGACCCGCAGGCCGGCCAGGAACGTGCCGAAGATCAGGCTCGCCACACCGGATATCAGGAACAGCTTGATCGTGGTCCAGAAGAACGGACCGTAGAGGTCCAAGTTGTCGAGCAGGACGTCCATCGGGCCTTCCCCGCCGCGGTTCGATTGATGGGTGGAAACGGGTGTGGCCGGTGAGCGCGCTCGCGCCGACCCCCCCCCCCGGCGTTGAAGAAGCGCCGGATAACACTACAGAAGATAACAACACATAAAAACAATAACAAACAACAAAAAAA